>CABUWA010000001.1 GCA_902495085.1 uncultured Collinsella sp.
GCGACCCAGTCGAAGTCCTCGGGGCCGCGGCCCATCGCCTCGAGGATCATGCGCAGGACCGTGATGTTGTCCCTCTCGCCGTCGGCGCCGATGAGGTAGGTCTCCCCCGTGCGGCCCTTCGTGAGGATGTCCCAGACGGCCGAGGAGTGGTCCTCGGTGTGGATCCAGTCGCGGACGTTCTCGCCGCGGCCGTAGAGCTTGGGGCGGACTCCGTCGATGATGTTGGTGATCTGCCTGGGGATGAACTTCTCCACGTGCTGGTAGGGGCCGTAGTTGTTGGAGCAGTTGGAGATGGTGGTTCGCAGCCCGTAGGTGCGGGTCCAGGCGCGCACGAGCATGTCGGAGGACGCCTTGGTGGAGCTGTACGGCGAGGACGGGCGGTACAGCGTCTCCTCGGTGAACTTCGCCGGGTCGTCGAGCGCCAGGTCGCCGTAGACCTCGTCGGTGGAGACGTGGTGGTAGCGGACGCCGTATTTCCTCACGGCCTCCAGCAGGCGGAAGGTGCCCTCGACGTTGGTGCGCAGGAAGGGCTCCGGGTCGGCGATGGAGTTGTCGTTGTGGCTCTCGGCGGCGTAGTGCACGATCGCGTCGTGGCCGGGGACGAGCCTATCCAGCAGCTCGGAGTCGCAGATGTCGCCCACCACGAGCTCGACGCGGTCGGCGGGAAGGCCCGCGATGTTCTCGGGGTTGCCGGCGTAGGTCAGCTTGTCCAGGACGGTGACGTGCACGTCGGGGTGGTTGTTCACGACGTGGTGCACGAAGTTGCTGCCGATGAAGCCGCAGCCGCCCGTGACGATGATGTTCCTGGGCTCGAAGAGCTCTTCAGACATATCTGTATCTCCCATTGAATCGTTTAGTACTCGCGCGGGCTGTTGACGATCTCGCCGGCGGCGACCTTCTTCAGGTGCCGACCGTAGACCGACTTGCCGTAGGCCTTGGCCGCCTCCTCCAGCTCGGCGGTCGTGATCCAGCCGTTCTCCCAGGCGATTTCCTCGGGCACCGAGACCGGTAGGTCCTGGGAGTGCTCGACGGCGCGGACGAACTCCGCCGCCTCGTGGAGCGACTCCATGGTGCCGGTGTCCAGCCACGCGTAGCCGCGGCCGAGGGTCACCACGGAGAGCGTCCCCTCCTCCAGATACATCTGGTTGAGCGTGGTGATCTCCAGCTCGCCGCGTGCGGAGGGCTTCACCTCGGCGGCGCGGGAGGACACGTCGCCCGGGTAGAAGTACAGGCCGGTGACGGCGTAGGAGCTCTTGGGCTCGGCGGGCTTCTCCTCGATGGAGACGGCCCTCCCCTCGCCGTCGAACTCCACGACCCCGAGCGCTCGGGGTCGTCCACGTGGTAGCCGAACACCGTGGCGCGGCCCGACTCGGCGTTCTGAACGGCGCGCGTCAGGTGGCGCGACAGGCCGTTGCCGTAGAAGATGTTGTCGCCCAGCACGAGCGCGCAGGGCTCGCCGCCGATGAACTCCTCGCCGATGGTGAAGGCCTGCGCCAGGCCGTCCGGCGAGGGCTGCTCGGCGTAGGAGAGGTTCACGCCGAAGCGCGAGCCGTCGCCCAGCAGGCGCTGGAAGTTGGGCAGGTCGGTCGGCGTGGAGATGACCAGGATGTCCTTGATGCCCGCCAGCATGAGCGTGGACAGCGGGTAGTAGATCATGGGCTTGTCGTAGACCGGCAGCAGCTGCTTGGAGGTCACGAGAGTGAGCGGGTACAGTCGCGTGCCGGACCCGCCCGCGAGGATGATGCCTTTCATTTAATCTGTCCTCTACAATCGAAATGCGCTTTAGATCGAGTGATAAATAAGACTTGGGTATCCTATTTTGCTAAACCCCCTCATTCTTAACGAAATAGGCAAGGTAATGACTGCGGAATATGACTACCTGAATTGCCCCTTCCATTTTTCGATGCTCGACCAAGGGAGATTGATTCCGGTTATTTCAGGTTGGTTAATCCAATCAGCCATTTTGAGTAAAAAGTCATCTTCTCGTTCGAAAACAGGAAGTCCGATATCTTCACCGATGATCGCGTGCCAAATGTTGGTAATGGACTCACTTTGCTTCAACGCTATGAAAAGCGCCAGTATCGAAAATCAATTTATAATCCCACAATGATGTGAATTCGTTCGGGCAAATAACGACCGCAAGGTGATACAAGCGAATAAGATCCGGCAAGAGTTAGCGCCCAAACAGCAAATGTCGAAACACCAAGTGGAATGACGAATAATCCAAGCAGTTTCCAAACGGCCTTGAGAACAAGTATATGGCAGAGGTAGATTCCAAAAGAGGCGTTCCCAAGGTCAACAAGCAAAGTAGAAGATAATCGCGACTTGAATGATCCCGGAACCGCCATAAGAAGCGCGATCACAGCTAAAGAGGTCGCGGCAGAACCGAGCTTAAGCTGAGTTGTGGCCATATTGAAATCGCCAGTCAAATACCACCAGAAGCCTGCGACCTCCTGAATTATTAAAAATATAAAGAGCACTGCAACAAGCTGAGTGGTTCGTCCTTCAATGAGCGCAGCCCAACGCCTCCAGTCGAGACCGAAAACATAAAAGATGAGCCACATGGGGCAGAAAACCTGTATTAGAGGCAATGCGATACCGGCAACGGCAGCGAGCTCCCTTAGAAGCAAGCAAGCCGGTGTCACACAATAGACAAAGAACCTATACCGTGAAAGGAGCCTGAACAGTACCGGAGTAAGCAGCACAAGCTGTGAATAGACCAATAGATAGTACATCTGAGCCGATACGGAGCCCACGGCGAACGCCAGAAACCCAGACGCCCATGAAGGGCGGGAAACGCCGCAAGATAGATAACGCTCCAGAACGCATAAGGTCCGGCAACCTTGCTAATGCGGCGTCGAAGACCCCCCCCCGCATTAAATTTGCGCTCGTCGGTAAGAACACCGGATAAAAACAAAAACAACGCAACAGAAAAGTTGAGGAATGGGCGAATGGCGACCGACGCGGCACATTGAGGAAGACAGTGGATAAGCACCACTGCGGAAATCGCAAGCCCACGAAGAGCTTGAAGGTAGCGATCCTTGGCCATCTAGGCTCTCCTTCCAACGAGTCTCTTTAGTCGTCGTTTAATACCACCAAGCTTGCCGCGGACACGCTGCCAGAGAGTGGGACGGAAATCCCACTTGTCCATGAGATCTGGGATGGAAAGCCCGGCAGACACGTCGTTCAAGAACTCGTCGCGCTTTGGATAAGGCGTGACAGAATGGACGAGGCTAGGGTTGCCCGCGATTACCCCATCAAGCGTCGCCGGACCGTTTGCAGTAAGCCCAGAAATAGCCTCGAATGCCCGCACGCCCTTCTCGGTATTGCATAGGACGGCAGATACGCCCTTGGAGTTGTCGACCTCGGGATGGGTATTCTGGAACCCCCAGAAGTCACCGAGCGTGATATCGGCGCCGCTGGAGCGCTTTGCTGGACATGCCAGACAGGACGAACGAAGGCTCGCATTGGCCAGAAACGCTTTCATGTACCAGTCTTTGCCGAATATCTGGGACTCGGTGTCCCCGGTGTTGTCTTTCTCCGCTATGTGCTTGTACATAGCGGAGTAAGACAACCATCCGGTTGTCTTACTCCGCATATTGACGTCGCAGACGTCCGACCCGAAGGCCTCACCACGGTAGTCGACCCAGCGCGACCAGAGCTCTGGAGACGGAACACCGTGGCAGATGACGTCGACGCCGAGGAAGAGGTCAGAGTCGGCGAGTTTCCCCAGGTATGAGCGCATGCCAGCCACCTGGCATGCAGTACCGGCAAAGAGCGCCGGCCTGCCTTCACGCAGGGCAGCGCGGACGCCCTCGAAGACGCCGCGGCCAACCGCGCTCTGAACGTATTTCGAGCGCATAACGGCGCCGAGCGCCGGCCTGTCCTCCACGAGCACGTGACGAAGCTCGCGGCAACCGTCCGTCCACGCGGCGCCCGCCACAACACCGCCGCGCGAGAGAGCGTCACCGGCGAGTAGACCGAACACGCCGCCCGACGACGATCTATCGAGCAAGCCGACGTCATGAGCCTTCGCCCAGAGGGCGAACTCGCACCCGTCCTCCCCAGGGGCGTTGAGCGCCGGGCATACGGCGTCGCACGCCCCGCAGCCTACGCACCCGGAGGCGTCGACGGTGGGGTGTAGGAAGCCACAATCATCGGGTTCCATGGAGATGCATGACTTGGGGCAGCGGGCAGCGCACGCGCCGCAGCCGCAGCAACGGTCGCCAAGCGAGACGACCCTCGGGGATTTCTCGGAATCATTCATGATGGACCCTATCTAAGGAACGGGAGACGAGAGACGACCGCGATACGTTCGTCCTTCGTTAGGACGGCGAGCCAAAGGGCTATGGCGAAAAGCGCGCTGTAAACGGCGCCCCACTCGAGGAACGCGGGCCATCCGTTGACGGGCAGGACCGCCGTGCCAGCGAGGCAGGCGACGGTGACGGCAGCCCAGGCGAGCAGCACCGGCAGGTTCCGCTTCCAGAAAAAGAGCATGTCGAGACCGACCCGCTTCTGGTAGTACCAGTTCATCCACAGTCCGTTGCCGAGCACGATGCTGACGACATAGGCGATCGCGGGGGCCCACGGCCCCAGCGCCGGGGCGGCCGCGGCGGTGAAGGCAACGTTCCCGACCGCCATCGCAAGGTAGACGAGACTCCTGGCGTGGTGCATGTTCTTGGCCCTCTGGATCTCGATGCCGACGTTCTGACAGAGGGGCACCATGACGGGTAGCGTCATGGCGAGCACGAGCCAGTAGGCCTCGGCGAAGCCCGGGCCCGCCCACCTCGTCACGAAAAACTTCCCGAGAATAGCGAAACCTCCGTACACCCAGCAAAACAGTACCATCTGGTAGCGGCCCACGCGCGTCATAAGGCGAGTGAGCTCGGCGTTGTCGTCCGAGGTGGCGACGATGCGGTTGACCTTCGGAATAAAGACGTTCGACATCGTGGTGGAGAGCGAGTAGAAGACCTGGCGGATGTTTACGGCCACCGCGAACAGAGATACCGCAGTCGCGCCCGAGATGGCCCCCAGCATGATGTTGGGCACGCTCTGATTGACCATCTCGCAGACCTGGTTACCGAAGATCCAGGCACTGAAGGCGGCGATGCCGCGCATGACGCCCCAGTCGGCACCCCTGAGCTCGAAGCGCATGCCCAGCACGACGATGGCGTAGCGCGCGTTGAGGGCGAGCAGGACGAGGTTCACCGCGAGCTGTGCTAGGGCAACGCCCACGGGCCCCATACCGGCGGCCAGCAGGGCCCAGGCGCACAGCGGCGTCGCAAGCGTGGTGACGAGCTGCCTGGTCTGCTGGTAGACGAAGCGCTCGTGCGCCGTGATGTAGGAATTGAACACGACGGTGAACAACGTCGAGGCGACGTTGAGCGTCATGATGGCGAGCAGCTCCCGGGCGAGCGAGACCTGCGCCTCGGTGAACCCGGCCGAGAACACCGCGCCGGCGTTTGCGGAGAAGCCCATGCCGAGGGCGACCGCCGCGGCTGTGACGGCGACGTAAAGCGTGAGGTACATGCCGTTCAGGTGCCGGATGTCGCGCTCGCCGCCGTGCGCCACCGTCTGCGTGTAGAAGCGCACGTAGGCCTCGGAGAAGCCGAAGGACAGGAGCGTCAGCGAGAAGACAAAGGAGTTCGAGCTCTGGAAGACGCCGTAGTCCGCCTGCCCCACGTAGGACAGTAGCATCGGCGTGTAGACGAGGTTGACGAGGTTCTTTGCGAGGATGTTGGCGTAGCCGAGGAGGGCGCCCGCCTTACGCTGGCTAGCCACGGGCGGCCTCCGAGGGAATGCTCAATCCACATCTATCGAGGAATTCAACAACGATCTTCCTCTGAGCTGCCAACCTGTCATACGCCTTTGAATAGTCACTCTCGAGCAGTTCCGAATTACATACGGAAAGAATTGACCGCTCAACGAAAGAAACACCCAGCTCGCTGGCTAGCGTGTCGAATCGGCTGCTCATGTCTGGACCAGTGGACTCACGAGGGCAATAAATCAGCGGCTTCCCGAACAAGATCGAGAAAATTGATCCGTGATATGAATCTGTCGCTACAAGCTTTGCGTGACGGACGGCATAGAGGAACTCTGAAGGCCCGAGGGCGTAGTAGCGCGCATCCCCTAGTAAATCGACCCTCTTGCAGCTAAGTGAATCACAGATTTCGGCAACCCTCTCTTCGTAAGCTGCACTCCCGAGGAAGTACGTCAATACATAATCATTTGGAAGCCCGCAGTGCGGCTCTTTTTCATACCTTTCCCACCAGGAGCCGTCAAACATCAGTGTTGGGTCAATCAACACCTCGGCCTTTAAGCCGTACAGACTGTTTATAAGCTCGGCGCTCTTCTGCTCACGAACGGACAGCCTATCAAACCCGTCGAAATAGCCGTGGAACAGCTCACGCTTCTCCTCGGGAATCGTCGGAGCTGCCAAGCTTGGCGAAAAAGCAATGCGCTTTTCTCTTGGCGAAAACGTGAGAAACATAGTGGAGTTAGCGTCAGGGGAATACGGAGACCAAACTTGGTCGCTCCCAGCAACGAAAAAGTCATAGGATTTAATGTCACGTGGAGGGTTGGAATCAGATATAACCTCCCGGCTAAAGGAAATGTTACGGGAATTGAAATCCTCAAACGAACGATGCCTCTGGATGTGGGCAACGGCAAGCCCCTTTGGAATGAGCGAAGCCAAAGACTTGAGCTTGTATTTGGCAGATCTCGAGTCCTTCTGTCTGAACGTAAGGACATCTGCACCCGAGAGTTTGAGAGTTTCTTGGACAGCAAGGTTCTGGAGCCTCTGCCCATAGTTGTCCCCATGCGTAAATGTGGAAATGCCTATTTTCATGTTCAAACCTGTTCTTCGTCTCTATCAATAATCAAATAGTCTGCAGCCGAGGAATTCCACGACCAAGCCAGCGCTCCACAGAGCAGCAGTAGGCACAAGCAGCAGTTCACCCTTGTAAAGCACTGCGTATACAGAAAGGTAATAAGAATTGTTAGCAAAAGGAGCAAACGAACAATCCGGCCATTAGATCCTTTTTCCTGCTCCATAAACTCACTAACCACGGAGTGGAAAAACGCTACATACGCTGCCGTCTCCCAAACCCCCATGAGAATCAAGAAAGACCCCATATCCGCTTGACCAAAGTGGTTAAACGACATGAACCCGGACGCGTAGAAGCTTGAGGCTCCAAGGCCCTCTCCGAGACTCCATGTAGCCGGTCTCAAGAGAGCGAAGCCGATGATAGCAATCCTCTCGTTACTGCCGTCGGCAGCAGTACCGACGGAAGCTGAACTGCCAACCATATCGAACAGACCAAACACTTGCGTATCCACGAGGATCTGGAACGCAGGCACCAAGGCGTATGCAATTGTCAGGATAAAAGACAAGGCGACAAGCCAAAAGAAGGGACCCGAAACATCCGCTTCTCCTCTCATGACTGAAATAAGCCAGAACATCACTAAAACGAGAGGAAGGATTATGAAGAGCGCCTTATTATCGTTGAGTGTCGCAAGATAGAAGGACAGGACGATAAGGCAGACGTTGTAAGCGATGGCAAGGGATGGCCAGAGAGGACCCCGAAGCCTCCTAATCCAGACGAAGTTGTAGAGCACGACGAATGAAGTGTAAAGGGCCACCGCATGGACGGACGCATAAGAGAACAGGCCGGAGATATTGTCCTCGAAGTAACTGATGTCGTTCGTTGTCGCAGCGATCATCCCATGGGTAGAGTACTGGATAAACATGATCGCCATATTGAGAAGCAATATGGCGTTGAAGACCGGAAAACCTGCATCAAAGAGTCCAAGAAGAAAATCCCTCTTGTTAGTGACCAAAAGAAAGAAGTAAAGCGTATAGACAAACGGGTAGAGGAGCAGCAATATATTCGCCCTAAACGTTTCCATATTGCCACCCAAGAGGGCACCAGACAGCCACCCTGCAACGGTAATCAGCCCAAGTAGTAGCGCTCTACCGCTATATTTCCATCCGGAGAAGAGCGCCCTCACGCAAATCATGCCGGTAATTACCCAGTTGAGGTATCGCCCCAGACCATAGTACTCAAGGAAGAAAACCTGCGCCAAGATACCTATAACGATCGTCGCATCCGCCAGGTCACCCATGCAAACGGTTAGAACGCCTTGCTTATTAGGGAGATACCAACGACCTCTTCGACCAGCCCGCTCCTCCGCTTTATTTATAACGAGCCTCGCATGCCTATGATCTTGCATTGAGTACCTCCAGCAGCACACGTTCAATCAGCCTCGTGTGCATGTGAACTCCCGTGTTGAGACCTACCGAGGAGCATGGAAGCAGGTCTACGATCTCATCTGAATCGACAAGATCGAGCGGACCAGGCTTTCCGCTCCTGAAACGATTGACCTCCCTGATAAGCCGGCTCTTATCCCTAAACAGCCCGATTAGCTCCTCCTCGTTATTCAGCACCAAACCGGACCCATGCTCAACGACAAAGTCGGCGACATTGCCTGCACATGCACTCGAAATCGTATAAGCGTTTGCGGAGTAAGATTCCATACAGGTGTAGCTATAGGTCTCTGGGCAAGATGGCCACATGACAACGATGGCAATCTCGCACTCCCTGAGAGAGTCGGTCATGGCATTTGGGTGCTTCTCATCAAATTCGACAAACCGCTTGTTCATCCCTGGATACATATCGTTCGAGCTGTTGAAGACGAAGAACTCGTACTCTTGTTCATCGACCGCAGATACGAGGCGAAGCCAGGTCTCCCAGCCCTTTGTCTTCCTCGGCATCCCCAGAAAGGCAACCCTGATGCGCTCCCCTGCGTTCAGAGGACGTCTGTTGCCCAGATACTCTCCAAGCAGCTTTTGGTGCGGTATTACATCAACAAGGCCCTCGTATTGGGGCCTGAATGAGAGGAACCGATTCTTCGTATAGGTCGAAGGTGCAACAAAACGGAGATTTTTGATGGAGTCAAACAGCCCTTGGATCTTCGACTCCACACGAAGGCTGTTACTGAAGTGGGGGCATTTCTCGCAGGGAGCGTCGCCGAGCCTTGAGCTGTCACAAAAGCCGCTCCTATTTTGGAGGTTATAGCTTGTACAACACAGGTAATAGTCGTGGAGAAAGGCCCTGACCGGTGTTTTGCCTGTAACTTTTAGCAGTTCGGAGACTTTCTCAAGGCTCACGTACAGAAGGTGGTGGATATGAAGCTCAAGAAGGCTGAAGCCGCTTTTTTGCCAGCTGCAAAGGGCCTCGCACACCTGGGCAATACTGAAAACACCAGCCTCCACCCCGTCGACCGTAACCCCGAATTCGCAAAATAGCATCTGGTCGTCCCTGAACAGGGTCTTCTTAACCGAGTGGAGATAGACGTAACTTATGCCGTGCGACGCCATGGCCTGCTGATTCGCCATAATAGCCTTTGGGGTGCCGGTCTTGTCCTTGAGATAGTCGCAAAAGGCAAGCGCTAGGACGTACCCACTATTGTGCGGTTTGGGGATGCTTTTACTCATATCATCGCTTCCCAAACAAGAGGAGAGATCTATTGAAAAGGCCCTCTTGTAGACTGCCGAAATTCAGCCTCGAAGAGAAAGAAACCCTGCACCTAGCCATGAAAGAAGCGTCCATTTTCGATACCAACTCTCCAAGAGCACGCTCTGGAGGAAGAATGCAGTCGGAATAAGTTGAAAGAAGTCCAGTAACTTGCTTTGCAAGAGTAATCTCTCGCGGATGACAAAAACTATTGATTTTCTCAATCACTTTAGATGGTAAATCAGTACTCACACCGACCACATTACGACCATGCTGGCGATATCCCATATGAGGAGAAGCATCGAAAACAATCCGATAACCCAGCAGCACGCATAGATTAGCTATCAGCTTATCATGCATGATGACGGGATGGGGCAGCTCATGCAAGCAAACAACTTCCCAAATACGCCTATCAAATACTTGCGTACATCCCATAGGTGACCCAATGCAAAGCTGGTTGAGAGGGTCGTTATCTCGATAAGATATGCACCTTTGTTGCCCATAGGTTAACCGGCCCATCTCATTACCAGCTGAATCTACAAGTCTTGAATTGCAATGATAAAGAGCCAAATTCTCCTGCTTCTTAAGCTGTTTAATCGCAGTTATCAGTTTATCGCTATCCCAAATATCATCTTGGTCGGAAAACGCATAGTAATCAGCTTCGGGAGCATTCCGCAACAACGTCAAAAACCCTAAAGCAGGTCCTAGGTTTTCTCCTGTTAACAAAGTCAGACTGCCCTCATCTGCATAGCGCTGCAGAAGATCACGAGTACCATCAGATGACCCGTCATCACGGACAAAAAGACGTACGTCAACTTCAGCCTGCGAGAGAATGCTGTCAATTTGTTCTGAAATAAATGGGATGCCGTTGTATGACGCCATTAATACGACGCACTTTGGCACCTTGGAATTACTCAACATATGGATTACCTTATCATTAATGCCTAAAGCAAACGCTCTCGATGTGTTAACCCCTGAGCAAACCCAGTGCAAGCAGTATATCCTTGACCAAGTACTTGGCGCAGTCTTTTGGCCTCGCCCTGAGAACGAGTCGGTTAACCCGTACCCCGTTACGAAAGCCGTCCATAAAGGTATTTCTTTCTATAGGCTTCGTCGAAGGACGTTGAAGCTGTTCATTGTTGGCCACAGCTAGACCAGGATCAACCGGCAAAAGCTCAAGGTCCGTCATTTCTAACAGTTCTCGACCCTTGTCTGTCTGCACAAGTGCGAGGGATATCCCGTTCGCGACCTCATCAGAAAGCTCGCTACCCCATGAATCGCCAAGCGTAATATCGGAGACACGATCACCCTTGGCGTAGCGGCAGGAGTAGCAGCCTTCCGTATACGGTAAACCCGAGAGGAAAGCAATCGAGTAGCGATCGCGGACACCCGTCCTACCCACAGTTTCAGCTCCGCGATAGCGGAGCTGAAACTGGACTTTCTTTCGAAAGTCCAGTATCAGCTCATTAGACAGGTTGTTACCTGTCTCTTCCAAGAATCGGCTCAGGACCTTGGGGGACGGTGAACCATGACAGATAAGGTCGATGGTGTAAAGGGAATCGGCTAAACGGCTTCCAACGAAGTTACGCATCGCAGCAACCTGACAAGGAAGACCGATAAAGAGAACCCTTTGACCACCTTGCAGGGCCTCCCTAACCTCGCGGTACGCACCAAGCGGATTGCTTTTGACGTATTTGGAGCCTTGGGCCCTCCTCAAGTAATCCGCATCAGAAGTGAGGTGGAACCGGAACTCACCGCCCTCCTGTGCACATGAACACACTAATCCATTTGACGCCACAAACGCCTCCGAGATGGCCGTAGCCAGACCCCCGGACGAAGATGACATTCTGAGCGATGTATCTTTCGCCCACCCCTGTAGCCACTCGAGAGGACGCAACGAAGATGGGGATACCATCTGGGGACACGTTTTCTCGCACAGTCCACATCCCACGCACCTTGTAGGATCAATACGGGCGTTATACGCCTCAATCGTATCCTCAATGGCAATCGCTCCATGTCGGCATGAATCGACGCAGGCCATACAGCCAGCGCACATATCCTTCTTGCATACCGTCCTAGTGCCAACGTTTGACAATGCCCTACTCCTCAATCATGCTCTTGAGCTGCGCTAGGGACTTCTCCCTCTCCGCACCCATCACGTCGTTGACCCGACCAAAGTCAATCTGCTTGGATGCTAACTCGACATCATCTAGATTCTGAAGCACTCTGTCCGTGAGGTCCGTGAGTCGCAGAATACTCACGTTCCTGCTCGAGGTTCCGTTCTTGGGCAGCACTTCTACCAGCGGCGTATTGAGATTTATGGCAAAAGCCGTACCGTGGAACGAGTCCGTGACTAGGCATGCTGCGTTGTCGACATACGAGAGAAACTCAGCAAGCGTCGGCAGCCACTTGAACTTGCCCTCGCGTGAGGCCTGGTGCAGGCTTGCGGAGATCCGTATCAGGGGCAAGCCAAGCTTTTTGGCAACCTTCACGGCGTACTGCCCCACCGTCGGGTCGCTGTGAATCTGGTAGACGAGGATGTATTCGCCCTTCGGGGCAGGTGCCGCCATCCTTCTCCACGCCTCGCCATCAAGCAGCAGCGTGGGATCGACAACCTGTCCGGCCTCTATGCCCCACGAGGCAAGCTGCTCGCGCGCGGCATCCTCGCGTACGAACACGGCCTCATATGCTCGAAGGTCCTCGAGAAACCTGGGGCGCACGCTATCCGGGATATTCTTCTTACCAAAGCTTGCCGCATATGAGATGCGCCTTGCGCCCTCGGGAGCAAACTCAAGCGCGTATGACAGGTCGTATGCGCCCGAGCTGATGGGACCCCACACCTGATCGCTTCCAGTCATATAGACATCGGCCTTGGGCGGATTAGCCTTCAGCTCCTCCAGGGATGCATAGTGAGGGCTCATCTTAAGCAGCTGGGAACGCTCACGCGCAAACCGCTTGCCCGCCACCCTTGTCTCAGGCTCCATCAGAAGTCTGTAGACAGACTTCTTCAACGGGTTCCCGTTCCAGGACGGCTTTGTCGAAAGAAGCGTCCTCACCTGCTGGGATACGTCCTCACAAGCAGGTACATAGTCCATAATCTCGAACTCATGCCCCAAGCTCTCTACCGCTCGTTGTGTCGCATATGCCTGGAGCAGGGAGCCATAATTAGAGATTGCGTGCCTGGTTATGCAGGATACTTTCACGTGTTTCCTCCGATTGATATCGAGCAACCGCTATTTCTGAATTTTTGCATTCGATTTTTCCACCCGGCTGCACTACAGCGCCTCCTCAGTCTCGTACACGTGCGCGTCGGCTCGGCTTGCGTCGGAAAGGCCGTCGTTGATCGCGGCGTGCATGTCGCAGGTGGAAAGAGCGTCCAGCTCCTCCTTCGTCACCTTGCCCGACTCGTAGTCGCGCACGATGGGGAGCTCGTGCATGTCGAACTTCTTGCCGGGCTTGAGCTTGTGCGCCAGCACCCACGACGCGGGTTTCCAGATGTACTTGTGCATGGCAGGAGACACGGAGCCGATCATCCAGCAGTTGCGGTCGCAGTGGCGCACGCAGCCGCGCACTTTCTCGGCCTGGGCGCTCTCCCACAGCTCATCCCAAGACTCGTCGTTAAGGTTGCCCATAACGAGCTTCTCCTTGGTGCCGTTGCAGGGCATGACGTCGCCGTAGGGGTCGATGAAGAACGTGTCGAACGCCATATCGCACGGGAGCAGGCGCTTCTGCCCATAGATGTAGTTGATGAGGCCCATGTTGAAGTACGCGCGGAACCACTTCTTGGGCTCGTTGGACTTGAGGAGCTCGTTTACCAGGTCCTCGAAGTTCTGGGCCACCATGGGACGGTCCTTGATGATGTTCTTCGCCTCGACAAAGTAGAAGCTGTTGTGCAGGCTGGCGGTGGCGAACTCCATGCCGAGCTCGTCGGAAAGCTTGTACAGCGGCACCAAGTCCGCAGCGTTGCGATCCTGCACCGTCATGCCAAAGCCCACGTCCGGGTGCTTCATTTCCACGAGCTTCTTGAGCGTCTCGTAGCCGCGGTTGAAGCCGTTCTGGAGACCGCGGATCTCATCGTTGGTCTGCTGCAGACCCTCGATGGAGATGCGGATTCCCACCTGGGGGAATTCCTCGGCAAGGGCGATGATGCGGTCGGTGAAGAAGCCGTTGGTGGAGATGACGATGCGGTCGGACTTCTTGTACAGCTCGCGCACGATATCCGCAAGGTCGGTCCTGATGAAGGGCTCGCCACCGGTGATGTTGGTGAAGTACATGCGCGGGAGCTTCTTGATCACGTCGAGGGAGAGCTCCTCCTCCGGACGGCTGGGAGCCTTGTAGCGGTTGCACATGGTGCAGCGCGCGTTGCAGCGGTACGTTACGATTACGGTTCCGTTGAGTTTCTTCTCGGCCATGGGTTAGGCCACCACCTTCCGGTCAATTAGTTCTTGATACAGGGAGACGAGATTCCGGATGTATTCCTCTTGATTACAGTTCTCTGCCACGAATGAACGGCAATGCGCGCTCATCGCGGCGTAAGCCGCAGGATCGGCGGCCACCGCCGCACCCCTACGGATTGCATCTGCGAGTCCTGCCTCATCGTGGGCTTCAGCCAGGAAGCCCGTTTCACCCTCACGTACCAGCTCGGGTATTCCGCCCATGTTCGTACCGATAACGGGCTTGCCCGCGGCGAGTGCCTCGAGAACCGCATATGGCGCGTTCTCGAGCCACTCTGACGGCGCAGCCGCCAGAGTGGCTCGATTCACAAGTCCGCGCAGGGCGTCACCGGTTTTATATCCAACCAGCTCAATCCTCGAGCTTATTTCGTTTGGCATTGCGGAAACTTTGACCTTCACAGCATCACATTCAGGGCCATCGCCTGCAATAACAAGACGCCAATCAGGGATCACCGGTGCCGCCTTCTCAAAAGCATGCACGAGCGTTAACACGCCTTTCTCGCGAGAAAGGCGTCCCAGATACAGCATGTAGGGATCTTCATTATTTTGGTTGGCAACTTCCCGTGACATCGAATCGGGATTCAGGAAATTCCGCATGAGGACAAGCTGACGCTCGGGAAGCCCCGCTTCAATAAACT
Organism: uncultured Collinsella sp.; assembly: GCA_902495085.1. Taxonomy (GTDB): domain Bacteria; phylum Actinomycetota; class Coriobacteriia; order Coriobacteriales; family Coriobacteriaceae; genus Collinsella. The sequence continues at coordinate 14,608 of CABUWA010000001.1, forward strand.
TGTTCCGCATGAACTCACTCGGGCAGATGATGCGATCGAGACGTGAATAGGTTTTGTGCCGTTTAAGCCACTCCGCCTCAGCCACCGCTAACGCGCTTTTTGCGATCGAACCCTTTACGCACTTCTTCTTAAGGCAATTGCCAAAATGACCCCCGAGACACGAATCGCAAACGTTGCCCTCGGAATCAAGCATAAGATAGCTCGGGCAAGCAAGAATCAAGTCGTGCGAGGTATACACAACCGGCGTTGGATGCTGCTTTAGCCAAGGAGCGTCCAAGATGGAAAACGTAATCTGCCTATGAGTGAGATTGAGATGGATTACATCGGGCTGGAATTCACGGCACAGCGCATCGAACTTCTCGCGCGCCTCTTTGGAATACACAAGTGCCTGCGCGGCCTTCGCCTTATCGACAATAGAGCTCGGTCCGTTATAGTCGCGATTCGTTACAAAGTAACGCGACCACTCAGTCGGCTCATTACGCTCATCCTCCATGCTGAAGAAGGCAACTTCATGCCCAAGAGCGCGAAGACCATCGGCAAGAGCAAAGTAGTACGTCTCGCTTCCACCCTTGCGCCAATGAAACTTATTTACAAGAAGGATCTTCATTACGCAACACCCTCATACAAAGCAAGCGTCCTTTGGACGACGCTGTTCCAGTCATAGCCATTAATCGCGCGGTCACGTGCCATGGCGCCCAGCCTCTCCGCTTGGGCAGAATCCGCTATCAGGCCTTCAAGCACGTCGCGCAGCGCCCCCGCGTCTCCGTGTGGGAACGTGAGCCCGCAACCCTGCAGAACATCCGCGCACTCGGGAATATCCGAGGTAACGCATGCCGCACCGTGAGACATGGCCTCCAGCAAGCTCATGGGCAGGCCCTCAACGTCGGAGGGGAGCGCGTAGCAATACGCGTTGGAGTACAGCTCGGAGAGCAGGTTGCCCTCAACGTGGCCGGTAAAGAGCGCGCGGGGGTCGGACGCGGCAGCCTCTTTGAGCGCCACGGCGTAGTCGTCCGTATCGGAGGAGTCGCCCGCGATAACCAGGCGCTTATCCGTCTTTACCTGCTTGTACGCCTCCACCAACAGTTCCGGTCGCTTCTCGGGCACAATGCGACCGAGGTAGAGGACATAGGAGCCCTGGGTGAGCCCCAAGCGCTCGGAGATCTCCTTCGCGGGAAGATCCGCCTCGGGAGTGATGCCGTTGGGAATGAGCGTAGCCTCGCGGCCGTAAGCCTCCTTGAAGTACTCCTGATTGCCCCGGGAAAGCACGATGAGCGCATCCGCGCACTTGGCCGCCGTCGCCTCGCCGAACTTGATGTACTTGGAAGCCAAGCCGCCCCATTTTGCACGCTGCCAGTCCAGGCCGTGGATCGTTGCCACGGTCCTGATGTCCGCGGAACGCGCAAAACGAAGGGGGACGCACGGCCCCTCTGCGTGATAGTGAATTACGTCTGCCCCGTCTTTGATGGCGGCCCTTGTTGCGGCAAAGCTGCTCGTGAGCGCAGAGAGCCCCTTGATGTCCAGAGCCTTTACGGGAACGATGCGGTAGCCATCCTTCTCGTAGGGCTCGGAAGGAGCTCCTTCGCCCATACGGTCGTAGCAGGTTACTTGGTGACCAAGGTCTGCCATACGGCGAGCAAGCTCGCCTACCACCACTTCTACGCCGCCCTCGCGCGAACCCGTTCTCTTTTGGCCTATCATGGCGATGCGCATGCTACACGGCACCTTCCCCAGAGAACATCGTCTTCAGCGTGCCGAATATCAACCGCAGGTCCTGGCGCAGGCTGCGATTCTCTATATAGTGAAGATCCAGCTCAACCATTTCGTTGAAGCCCAGGTGGCTGCGGCCCATTACCTGCCAAGGACCGCTGCAGCCGGGTTTTACCGCCAGGCGCTTCATGTCGTGCTCGCTGTACAGGGCAACCTCGCGCGGCAGGCCGGGGCGCGGGCCAATGAGGTTCATTTGGCCCAAGAACACGTTGATGAGCTGGGGCAGCTCGTCGATGCTGTGCTTGCGAATGAAGTTACCCACACCGGGAATAATGCGCGGGTCGTGCTTCATTTTAAACATGGGGCCAGTGGCCTCGTTTTGGGCCTGCAAGTCCTTGAGCATTTGGTCTGCGTTGGGAACCATGCTGCGGAACTTGTAGATCTTAAACAGGTAGAACGTGCCGTCTTTGCGCACGCGGCCCACGCGCCACTGTGAATATAGGGGGCTGGCGCCCGGGCTCTTTATGCAAATGACCACGCTCAGAATTACCCCGGGAATAAAGAGCAACACCAGGGCTCCGCCGGCGGCGACAATGTCCACCGTACGCTTAACAACGCGGTAGAGCCTGTGCCCAAGCTCGGGCTTCACGCCGGAGTTGGCACCGCGCAGCATCTTGTACGCTTCTTCGTTTGTAAGGTAATCCCCCGCAGCACCGGCTGAGGCCGTGCGCGTCTCCCGCGCGCCCTGTTCCATGGTCATCATCGTAGGCTCCGAGAGCCCCTCCCCCGATACTTTTTGCCTTCGGTCGTCCGCTTGCGAGCTTGCAGCTAGGCGATCGCTCTTCTGTGATTGCGCATAACGCGCTGCTCTTTTGAAAGCACCGCAAGGCCAACGCGGGTGGTTACGCGTCGGCCGCACAAGTCGAACTCCAAAAAGGCAGTGCTCTTGCGTCTGTTAATGGTTTTTATTAGGCCTTCGTGGCCCAGCAGCGGACCAGCCGTCACTACAACCTGGTCGCCGTCCTTTAAGGCCTCGCTCATGGGCACTACCCTGTCTCCCTTATGGGTAAAGCTGCCAATGAGCTGGGTCTCTTCTTTTGCCAGCGGCACAAACTGACCGTCCTGGGAAAGCACCCGGGCAAAGTCGTCCATGCGCAGCAGATACTGTTGCACGGTGCGGGGATCTGCCGTATCGCAGATAAGATAACCGGGAAAGAGCGGCTTGGTTGTTTTGACCCATTCGCCGTGTACTTTAATCTCGGTTTGAAATTGGGGATAAAAGAGCTCCTGCATGGCACCAGCCGGCACCATACGCTCGATGCGCTCGCGCATTACGTCTTCGCGACCGTTAATGACTTGGATCACATACCACACGAGCACCACCCCCTTGCTGTCTTACGTGTGGCTCACGGCGTTTGGGTATGGCTTCGCCAGGGCGCTTGTGCGCGAAGGCGCTCCATATTCAAACCCCGAGCCCAGTTAGACAAGCACGTGGCTCTGCCCCACCGTGAACGGTATGTAAAAGCGCAGTTGCTGGAGACGCGGACGTGTATTGTAAAATGACCGCATCCCCAGCTGGCTGCGTGCGAACCAGTCAAGCGGGTACAAAACTGGACCGCACGCAAACAGCTGTAGGACTGCTGCGAATTGTCATGATATATAAATTCGAAAGAACTGCTTGCACATAGACAAGAACAAAGTCATTCGACGTGATACGCTTGACGACGCTATTGGAGCTCGTGGTTTTTCTGGCACCGCCGTTACGGCCGGATGCTGATCTGCCCTGTGCTTCGCGACCGGTTAAGCCGTGAGCGCAGTTGAACCCATGTAACGATAGATATTCTAGCACAAGCCGGCTAGAAACCGATTTAGGCCGCGCGCGGCAACATATCATTCATTTGCAGTGCTTAAGGGGGTTATTTTGCAAACTTGTTCACATTGACGCAGGTTTATGCGGGTGTGGTTGTTGGCACGCACCGCCCGAGCTACAACGTTAACGGCGGGAAATGCAAAAAGGAATTACGTCGGGTTAACAAACTATGTACAGAAGTGGGAAGTAAATTGCGCAACTTTTTGCGGTATGGGTGCTGATGTGGCGTCGCTTTGGTTTGCGCAGTGGCTTCATATGAAAAAAGCCTCCGGATTCCCAGAGGCTCTGCATTCACGATGGTGGAGACGAGGGGGATCGAACCCCTGACCTCTTGACTGCCAGTCAAGCGCTCTCCCAGCTGAACTACGCCCCCGTGATTAGGGATTACTATAGGGGAAGATCTTCGGGGATGCAAGGGGGAATTTTGGATTGATTATCCGCCGTCCCGATAAAACCCTGATGTTATGGCCCTTACTTGTAGAGGTAAGCGATGGCGGTGCCGGTGTGGACTTGGATCTTGACCGTTTTCCTGACGACATTAGAGATGCCCGTGTCGGCTAACAGACCCAGGGGGCTGTGGTCTAGTTCCCACTCTAGGCCGTGTTCGCTTACCTCGGTGTTGGGGGCTATAGCGATGATAGAAAACGTCTTGCCTTCGGCGCCTTCGATGGTCCACGACTCACCCGCGTGAAGGAAGCGAGCGACCACCTTGTCCTCGGCGATCCAGACAGGGGCGTCCTCGTAGCCCGCGAGCAGCCCCAGTACGGAAAGCGCCATGTCGGGACGGCCGCCGGTGGCGCAGGTCGCAACCACTTCGGCATCCGGCCAGCGACGGCTGACGGAATCGAGCGCCAGCGCCAGATCGGTATAGTCCTTGTAGGGGTTATGGCGCTCTACCTCAAAGGCTTCGGCGGCATCGACCAACGCGCGGCCGGTGTCACTCACCGTGTCGGCATCTCCCACATATACGTCGCAGCCCAGTCCCACGCCCAGCAGCGCGTCGAGCCCGCGGTCCACGGCGACAACGTGGTCGCACTCCCCCGCCAGCTGACGTAGCAGATCCGCGCTCGCCACCACGGGCGAGCCGCAGACCACTAATACCTTGCAAGCCACAGCCCTCGCCTATCCCTCAAACGAAAGCACGCGGGCCAGATCCAGGTCCTCATAGCTATCGATAAAGATCTCACAGTTGGCACGCACCTCTTCGCGCTCCATGCGGCCGTGCGGGTCATAGATGCCCACGCGCTTAAAGCCGGCGGTGCCAGAGCTCTTAAGGCCAAAGACGGCGTCCTCAAACACCCACGCACGCTCAAACTTGCGCCCGTGCCGCTCCTCCAGACGGCGCAACGCCAGCTCGTACACGTCAGGGAACTGCTTGGAGCGCCCGGCCTCACCCGTGGTGGTCACAAACTCCATGTAGGCATTAAGCCCGGCGCCCGCAAGCGCAGACGTAACCAGCTCGGCCGGAGTGGACGTGGCCACGCACATGGCAATACCGGCCTCCTGTGCCTGCTCCAGAAATGCAATCAGGCCCTCGCGCGGCGGCACCTTGGAGTAGCCATCAATCAGGATGTCGCTCAGCTCGCGGTAGAGCTCCACGCCATTTTCGCCAATGCCCCAGGTGTCGTGATAGGCCTGGCACTCGTCCTCGAGCGACAGGTGCTCAAACTGGGCAAAATCGTCGACCGTCACGTCAACCCCGTGGCGGTGCAATAACTCGGGCTGGGCATAGGCCCAAACGGGGGTGCTATTAACCAGTGTGCCATCGCAATCGAAAATAAAAGCAACACTTGAGGCGGCGATGTGGTCCATAAACGAGCCTTTCGATGTCAAAGAGTAAACAACCTGCTAAAAACGTTTTACCAAACGTCAACCTAACTATCTAGAAACCCTAATTGGTAAAACTGTCAAGAGTTTTACCATCGCAATTCTGCCAGTGGCATAAACATGGCGCTTACCGATTAAACGCCACCGCAAAAACACTTTCGTTCATATAAGTAACGAACAGGTGTTATCGTAGTTTTTGCCGAAAGTTCCACCGAGCACGCGAGGTGGAACGAATCACAGAAACTTCGCCGTCCCTTCGATTCGTGCAGCCTTGGACCTTTCGCATCTAGTCACCAAGGCAACACGCTGCCGCGTCATGATGGGATCAAACGTGAGCGATACAAAGCTAAAGCCAGCAACCAAAAAGCCTGCTACCCGTAAAGCCGCCCCGCACGCGCCGGAGCTCACCAAAGACGATGTCTATCTGTTTGGCATCGGCACGTGGGAGCGCAGCTGGGAAAAGATGGGCGCGCACCCCGACACGCAGAACCGTACGCGCGGCTGGCGTTTTTGCGTTTGGGCGCCCGACGTAAAGAGCGTTCACGTCATTGGCGAATTTAACGACTGGGATGAGCAAGCCAACCCGCTGGTGCCCGTGCATACGAGCGCTATTTGGGAAGGTTTTATTCCTGGCGCCGAGCAGGGCCAGCTCTATAAATATCTCATCGAGACCAACGAGGGCGAAAAGCTCTACAAGGCCGATCCGTACGCCTTTAAGGCAGAGTGCCCTCCGGGTACCGCCAGCGTGCTGTGGACCCTCGACGGCTACCAGTGGAACGACGCAGCTTGGCTCAAGCGCCGCGCCGGCCATAACCACATGTCGCAGCCCCTTAACATCTACGAGGTGCATATTGGCTCGTGGAAGCGCCACGGCGACGCGCCGCAGGGCGAGCCGGACGAGTACGGCAACTACCCCGGCCCCATGGATCCCTTCCCCGCGCAGCGCGGTGAGTTTTACACTTACGACGATCTGTCGGTGGAGCTCGTGGACTACGTGCGCGACATGGGCTACACGCATATCGAGGTCATGCCGCTTATGGAGCATCCCTTCGACGGCTCCTGGGGCTATCAGACGACCGGCTACTATGCCGCCACGTCGCGCTACGGCAACCCGCAGCAGCTCATGCACTTTATCGATGCGTGCCACGAGGCAGGCATTGGCGTGATTATGGACTGGGTACCCGGCGGTTTTTGTGCTGACTCCCACGGCCTTGCCACCTTTAACGGCCACATGCTGTTTGAGCACGAGATTCACCCCAACTGGGGCACGCACAAGTTTGACTTCGCCCGCGGCGAGGTCCGCTCGTTCCTGGTCTCCAACGTGCTGTACTGGCTCGAGAACTTCCACGTGGACGGCATTCGCATGGACGGCGTGTCCAGCATGCTGTACCTCAACTTTGGCATTGACGATCCCGGCCAAAAGAAGTTCAACAAGTACGGAACCGAGGAGGATCTGGACGCCAGCGCGTTTATCCGCCAGGTCAACTGCGCCGTTGAAGCGCACTACCCCGACGTGATGATGATGGCCGAGGAGTCCACCGCGTGGCCGCTCGTGACCTATCCGCCGCAGGACGGCGGCCTGGGCTTCCACTACAAGTGGGACATGGGCTGGATGAACGACACACTGCACTACATGCAGACCGATTTTCCGTGGCGCCCCGGCAACCACGGCCTGCTTACGTTCTCCATCATGTACGCCTTTACCGAGAACTTCATTTGCCCGCTGAGCCACGACGAGGTCGTGCACGGCAAGTGCTCGCTGATTGGCCGCATGCCGGGCGACTGGTGGCGCCAGTTTGCCGGCCTGCGCACGCTGGCCTTCTACCAGATGACGCACCCCGGTGCCAAGCTCAACTTTATGGGCAACGAGATCGGCCAGTTTATTGAATGGCGCTACTACGAGTCCATTCAGTGGTTCCTGACCGAGGAGTATGAGACTCACAAGCATCATCAGGCGTTTATCAAGGCGCTCAACCACCTGTACACCGCCGAGCCCGCCCTGTACGAGCGCGGCTACACCGACGACGGCTTTACCTGGATCGACGCGGATAACTCCAAGCAGTCCTTCATGAGCTTTGTTCGTCAGGGCGAGGACGTCGATGACGACCTGGTAATCTTGATCAACTTTGACCCGGCGAGCTACGAGAGCTTCCGCGTGGGCGTGCCGCGCGAGGGAGACTGGGAGGTCATCTTTGACTCCGACCGTCCCGAGTTTGGCGGCAGCGGCTATGCCGGCGAGGAGCCCTACACCTGCTCGAGCGAGCCCTATCCCTGGAACGGGCAGATGGACTCTATCGAGATTAAGGTGCCCGGCCTGGCAGGCGTGGTGCTTAAGCGCCGCGGTCCCAGCAGCTATAAGCCGCCCGTGATCGAGGAGCCCAAGAAGACAACGCGCAAGCGCACGTCCTCGGTAAAGCCCAAGGCAGCGGCTGCTAAGAAGGCTCCGGCCAAGGCGAAGGCCGCCAAGCCCGCTGCCAAGGCTTCGGCCAAGTCCGCCACGGCCAAAAAGGCAGCCACCAAAAAGGCTGCTGCCAAGGCCAAAACAGCTTCTGTTAAGACTCCTGCTAAGGATGCGTAAAAGAAGCGTTACCACTGTAATTACCCGCCCCACCGGGGCGTAGGATGTAAGTCATAACCGTTCCGGGAGATATCCCCGGGGGAAAGGAACGTATGAATAAGATCTTCGACAACAAGCAGGAGTTTACTGAGCTCTATCGCGATGCAGTCATGAGCATCAGCGGCAAGAGCGTCGAGGCTGCCAGCGACCTCGACCGCTTTAACGCCCTGGCCAAGCTCGTGGCCGAGAAGGCCCGCACCGTTGCCACCAAGAGTGACGCCCGTGCGACAGCCGAGGGCAAGAAGCGCGTGTACTACTTCTCGATCGAGTTTTTGATCGGCCGCCTGCTCGACAACTACCTGCTCAACTTTGGCGTGCGCGACATGGTCGCCGAGGCGCTCGACGACATGGGCTTTGACCTGTCCGTCATCGAGAACCAGGAGCCCGATCCGGCGCTGGGCAACGGTGGCCTGGGCCGTCTGGCCGCATGCTTCCTGGATTCCATGGCAGCCGAGGGCATTGCCGGCTACGGCAACGGCATGCGCTACCGCTACGGCCTGTTTAAGCAGGAGATCGTCAACGGCAGCCAGGTCGAGGCCACCGACGAGTGGCTCACCCACGGCTATCCCTGGGAGGTCCGTCGTCAGGACAAGGCCGTGACCATTAAGTTTGGCGGTCACGTTGAGGGCTTTGAGGAGAACGGCCGCACGTTCTACCGCACGGTGGACACACAGGATATCCTGGCCGTCCCTTATGACATCCCCGTCGTGGGCTATGCCGGCGAGACCGTCAACAAGCTGCGCGTATGGGCCGCCGAGCCGGTCGAGGAGCACTTCGATCTGGAGGCCTTCAACCGCGGCGACTACGCCCTGGCCGATGCCGAGCGCGCCGAGGCCGAGGCCATCAGCGCCATCCTCTACCCCAACGACGCCGGCGAGCACGGCCGTCTGCTGCGCCTGAAGCAGGAGTACCTGTTTGTCTCGGCCGGCATCTACAGCCTGCTCGACACCTTTGAGAAGGAACACGGCGCCAACTGGGAGCTGCTGCCGCAGTTTGTAGCCATCCATACCAACGATACCCACCCCGCCATGTGCGGCCCCGAGCTCATGCGTATCCTCATCGACGAGAAGAAGCTCGAGTGGGACGACGCCTGGAACATCGTGACGCAGGTCGTGAGCTACACCAACCACACCATCCTGCCCGAGGCTCTGGAGAAGTGGCCCATCGGCACGTTCTCCAAGCTCCTCCCCCGCGTGTACCAGATCATCGACGAGATCAGCCGTCGTTGGCACGAGTCGTTCGACACCACGCAGGAGGGCTGGCAGGAGCGTCTGCGCCAGACCGCCATTCTGTGGGACGGCGAGATTCGCATGGCCAACCTGTCTGTGATCTGCAGCCATAGCGTCAACGGCGTGGCAAAGATCCACTCCGACATCATCAAGAACATCGTGCTCAAGGACTTCTATGCCCTTACGCCCGAGAAGTTCAACAACAAGACCAACGGCATCTCGCACCGTCGCTTCTTTGCCGAGGCCAACCCCACCTATGCCAAGCTCGTGACCGAGGCCATTGGCGACAGCTGGCTTAAGGACGCTTTTGAGCTTGAGAAGCTTAAAAGTTTCCAGAACGACACCGAGTTCCTGAAGGCCGTGGGTGCCTCCAAGCGCGCCAACAAGGAGCGCCTGGCCGCCTACGTTAAGGCCGAGACCGGTCTGGTCATCGACCCCAACACCGTCTTCGACGTTCAGGTGAAGCGCTTCCACGCCTACAAGCGACAGCTCATGAACATCATGAAGGTGATGGACATCTACAACCGTCGCATCGCCGATCCCAACTTCCACGTGACGCCGACGACCTTCATCTTTAGCGGCAAGGCTGCCTCGAGCTACACCTTCGCTAAGGAGACCATCCGCCTCATTAACTCCGTGGCCGACGTCATCAACAACGACGCCCGCGTGAACGAGGTCATGAAGGTCTGCTTTATCCCCAACTTCCGCGTGAGCAACGCCCAGCTCATCTACCCCGCCGCCGAGATTTCGGAACAGATCTCCACGGCCGGCAAGGAGGCCTCGGGCACGTCCAACATGAAGCTCATGATGAACGGCGCCATTACGCTGGGCACCCTCGACGGCGCCAACATCGAGATCGCCGACCTGGCCGGTCGCGAGAACGAGGCCATCTTTGGCCTGACCGCCCCCGAGGTCGAGCAGCTCTGGGCATCCAACAGCTACTTTGCGTGGGATACCCTCAACGGCGACCGTGAGCGCCTGGGCCGCGTGATGGACGAGCTCAAAGACAACACCTTTGCGGGTCTTTCGGGCAACTTCGAGAGCATCTACAACGAGCTCATGAACAACAACGACCCCGACCTGGTCATGGCAGACTTCCGCAGCTACGTGGATGCATGGGAAAAGCTCACGGGCAGCTACGGCGACCATGAGACCTGGAACCGCAAGGCCCTGCTCAACACCGCCTCGAGCGGCTGGTTCTCGAGCGACCGCACCATTCGCGAGTACCGCGACGAGATCTGGCACGCGTAAAAGCGCGCGAGCTCCCCTATGCCAGCACGGCATTACTCGACGGGCGCGACCGAGCGCTGCGCCCGTCGCTAATGGGTTTAGGAACATCGATGACAGAAGGAGAAATCGATGAGTAAGAAAGAATGCATCGCGATGCTCCTCGCAGGAGGACAGGGCAGCCGATTGGGGGCACTCACCCAAAAGATCGCCAAGCCGGCGGTTAGCTTTGGTGGCAAGTTCCGCATTATCGACTTTTCGCTGTCCAACTGCTCCAACTCGGGCATCGACACGGTGGGCGTTCTGACGCAGTATCGTCCCTACCTGCTGCATGCCTACGTGGGCTCCGGCGAGGCGTGGGATCTGGACAGCCGCGACGGCGGCGTGTCGATCCTGCCGCCGTACGAGACGCAGACCGGTGGCGCCTGGTATGCGGGCACGGCCGACGCCATTACGCAGAACCTCGACTACATCAAGGCCAACGACCCCAAGTACGTCCTGATTCTTTCGGGCGATCACCTGTATCGCATGGACTACCGCAAGATGCTCAAGACGCACATTGAGAACAACGCCGACCTCACGGTGAGCGTTATGCCCGTGCCTTGGGAGGAGGCCAGCCGCTTTGGCATCCTGACCACCGACCCCGAGGACGGCCGCATCACCAAGTTCACCGAGAAGCCCGATAAGCCCGATTCGAACCTCGCCTCCATGGGCATCTACATCTTCTCGGCCGACGTGCTGATCGAGGCGCTCGAGGAGGACGCTCTGGACCAGCGCTCGAGCCACGACTTTGGCAAGGATATCATCCCCAAGCTGCTCGGCGAGAACAAGCGCCTGTACAGCTACGAGTTCCACGGCTTCTGGAAGGACGTTGGCACCATCGCCAGCTTCCACGAGACCTCGATGGACCTGCTGGGCAACAACCCCGAGTTCGATCTGTTCGACAAGCACTTCCCCATCATGTCTAACATCACCACGCGACCGCCGCACTACATTGGCCCGGACGGCCGCCTGGACGACTGCCTGGTCTCCAACGGCTGCAAGATCTACGGCACCGCTCGCCACTCGATCCTTTCGACCGATGTCATCATCGAGGAGCGCGCCGTGGTCGAGGACTCCGTGCTGCTGCCGGGTGCGCACGTTAAGAGCGGCGCGCACATCTGCCGCGCTATTTTGGGCGAGAACTCCACGGTCGAAGAGGGCGTGAAGCTCGGCTCTGTCGATACCACCAAGGATACGGCCGTCGTTGGAAATGACGTCGTTATCGGGAAGGGGGAATGATCCGATGATCAATCGCAAGGCCATCGGTTATATCACCGCTAACTACTCTTCGACCTACGGCAGCGTGCTGCTCAAGGACCGCCCCATCGCGTCCGTTCCGTTTTTGGGCCGCTATCGCCTGATCGACTTCCCGCTGTCCAACATGATGAATGCCGGCATTAAGACCGTCGGCGTCGTCATGCCGGGCAACTACCGCTCGCTGATCGACCATGTGGGCTCGGGCAAGGACTGGGGCCTGGACCGCAAGAAGGGCGGCCTGTTTATGGTGCCCGGCAACGCGTATGGCACCACCAAGGGCGGCATGCGCTTCTTGCTGCGCGACATCATCTCCAACAAGACGCTGTTCCAGCGCTCGGACAAGCCCTATGTTGTGATGATGGGCACCAACATCATCTTCAATATGGACCTCAACACCATCATCGACGCGCACGAGAACTCCGGTGCCCAGATGACCGTGGTGTACTGCAAGGCCACGCACAACGTCGATGACGAGACCAAACTCGAAATTAACGAGAACGGTCGCCTGACGGGCGTGAGCGCCGGCGTCGTGTACGGCGACAACGCCTCTATGGACTGCTGCATCGTCAACCGCGAGACGCTACTCGAGATCATCGACCACTACCAGGCCGCCGACTATCTGGACCTGCTCGAGGCACTCCAGGGCGACTTTGGCAACATCGACGTGTGCAGCTACGAGTACAAGGGCGAGGTCGTGGGCGTATTTAGCGAGAGGTCGCTGTATCGCCGCAGCATGGACCTGCTCGACCAGACCGTGGCCGACCAGCTCTTTGACCCCGAGCGCCCGATCCTGACCAAGGCTCACGACGTGCCGCCTTCGCGCTACGCGACCGGTAGCCACGCCTGCAACTCGATCATCTCGGCCGGCTGCATCATCAAGGGCACCGTGCGCAACTCGATCCTGTCGCGCGGCGTCGTGGTCGAGGAAGGCGCCTCGGTGACCAACTCGATCATCAACCAGAGCTGCGTCATCAAGAGCGGCGCCCGCGTTGAGAATGCCATCCTGGACAAGAACAACGTGGTTCCCACCAACACCGAGCTTCGCGGCACGCCCGAGAACATCCTGGTGCTGGGAAAGGCCCCGTTAACTTCTGATATCACCAACGCGAGCTAGCTTTGGCACCGCAACATCGCTCGTAACACGTAGAATAGCCGCCCGGTTAGCGCCAGGCGGCTATTCTCGAATTGCAACATGGGAGACAATATGGCTGATTCCAGCAAAAAGATGCAGATCGTGTTTGCCTCGGCCGAGTGCGCACCGTTTGTTAAGACCGGTGGCCTGGGTGACGTGGCGGGCTCGCTTCCTGCGGCGCTCGTGCGCGCCGGCGCCGAAGTCATCGTGATGGTGCCCAAGTACGCCACCATCAAGGACGAGTACAAGGCGCAGATGGAGCACTTCTCCGATTTTTACGTGAGCCTGGGCTGGCGCAACGAGTACTGCGGACTCGAGAAGCTCGAGCACGACGGCGTCACTTATATGTTCATCGATAACGAGCGCTACTTTGCGCGCGACTATCCGTATGGCTTCTTTGACGACGGCGAACGTTTTGCGTTCTTCTCCAAGGCCATCACCGAGAGCCTGCAGCACCTACCGGCCGGCTTTGAGTGCGACATCCTGCACTGCAATGACTGGCAGACGGCGCTGGCGCCCGTATTTTTGCGCGAGTTCTACCAGGGCCTGCCGCTGTACGACCGCGTTAAGACCGTGTTCTCGATCCACAACGTGGCGTTTCAGGGCCAGTTTAGCGACACCGTGATGGAGGATATCCTGGGTGTGGCGCATATTCCGGCGGCCGCCTCGCAGCTGCGTTGCGACGCCTGCAGCATCAACTACATGCTGGGCGCCCTGCGCTATGCCGACGCCATCACTACGGTGAGCCCCACCTATGCCAACGAGATCCAGACGCCCGAATTTGGCGAGGGCCTGGACGGTGTTCTGCGCGAACGTTCGTACGCGCTGCAGGGCATTTTGAATGGCATCGACGTCGCGCGCTTTGACCCGGCGACCGACAAGCGCATTGCCGCCAACTACACCGTTGAGGATCGTTCCGGCAAGGCCGTGTGCAAGGCCAAGCTGCAGGAAGAGCTGGGGCTCGAGGTTCGCGACGACCGTCCGCTCATGGTCATGGTCACGCGTCTGACGCGCCAGAAGGGCATAGACCTGGTCATGTACGCGCTCGACCGCATCCTTGCCGGCGGTGTGCAGGTGGCGGTGCTGGGCACTGGCGACCGCGACTACGAGGACGGCCTGCGTTACTTCCAGGACAAGTACCCCGGCACCATGGCCGCACGCATCGAGTTCGATCCGGCGCTGTCGCAGCGCATGTATGCTGCCGCCGACATGTTCCTGATGCCTTCGAAGTTTGAACCCTGCGGCTTGTCGCAGATCATCGCCATGCGCTACGGCACGCTGCCCATCGTGCGCGAGACCGGTGGCCTGAAGGACACTGTGATTCCGTACAACGAGTTTACCGGCGAGGGTACGGGATTCTCGTTTAGCAACTTTAACGGCGACGAGATGGGCGATGCGGTGTTCCGCGCGGCTCGTTTGTTCTGGGATAACCGCGACGCTTGGAATCAGCTGGTCACACAGGCCATGAGCCAGGACTTTAGCTGGACGCGCTCGGCCGACAAGTATCTGGACCTGTACTTCTTTATGCACCCGGAGATTGAGAGGCCGGCGGCCGTGGTTGAGGCTGCGGCTGAGGAGCCTGAGGCTGTTGCTAAGCCGGTGGCCGCTGAAGAACCCAAGGCCGAAGAGAAGCCGGTTGAAGCTGAGCCCGTTAAGGCCAAGCCTGAGGTGAAGGCCGAGGTTGCTCCTGAGGCAGAGCCTGAGGTGAAGCCCGCTGCGAAGCCTGCGGCTAAGAAGACTACGACTCGTAAGACGACGGCTAAGAAGGCCACAGGGACGAAGACGTCGGCAACCAAGACCACCACTGCCAAGGCAACGACCACGCGCAAGCGCGCCACCGCAGCTGCCAAGAAGGCCGCCGAAGCCGAGGCTGCTCCCGAGGTAAAGGCAGAGGCCGCTGAGGCCAAACCGACCGCCAAGGCTCCGGCAAAGACCGCTGCTAAGAAGGCGACCAAGACCACGACCGCCAAGAAGTCCACGGTCGCAAAGTCGGCTAAGACCAAGGCCGCCACGACCAAGGCAGCCGCAAAGCCGGCCACCAAGGTCGAGGAGGCGGGCGCCGAGTCCAAGGCCGAGGCAACCGTCGAGGCCAAGCCGGCCGCCAAGACCACCACGTGCAAGCGCACCACGACGACGACCAAAAAGACCACGACCAAGGCCGCAGCTACCAAGGCAGAGGCTAAGTCCGCTGCTGCCAAAGTGGAGCCCAAGGCTGAGGTAAAGGCCGCCCCGAAGGCAGAGGCTAAGCCCGAGCCTGCCAAGGAGACCCCGGTCTCCCCCGCCGCCCCGGCCGAGGAAAAGGCCCCGACCAAGAAGACGTCCGTCCGCAAGGCCACGGCTACCCGCAAGCGCCGCTAATCCAGACGATCCAAAACCTCATCAAACCCTAAGCAAGGGGCGCTCCAACCGGGCGCCCCTTCTCTGTTAATAGTTGGTAAAACGATTTTCTAGGACAACCGTTCGCCGATGGTAAACGGATGTTGTTTATACAGCCTGTGTACAACAGATATACTTATATCCTGTGCGTAAAGCCCATGTCCCGCACGCCATGATTGTATAGAACTGGACCATACTATGAGATTGACACACAACAGCCGCCTGCCGCAGTTTCGCACTCCGTTTGGCGCTGTGACCACTGGTACTTCCGTTTCGCTCTCGGTGATTTTGGAGGATGCCGACCCCAACCAGGCAACGCTTACGCTGCGAACCTGGGTCGATGAGATTGGTGAGTCTCGATATCCCATGACGCATGAGGGCGACGGCATATTTAGCGTAGAGCTTAAGTGCACCGAGCCCTGTCTTATCTGGTACAGCTTTATCTGCAATATCGAAGGCCAGCCCGAGGTCCGCTTGGGCGCACCGCAAGGACGCACCGGCGGCGAAGGCGTAACCTACAACTACGCCGAGGTGCCGTCATTCCAGGTCACCGTTTACAAACACCGTGAGAACCGTCCCACCTGGTACGAGCGCGGTATGGTCTACCAGATCTTCCCCGATCGCTATGCCCGCGACGAGCACTGGCGCGAGCGCACACTGGCCGAGGTCGAAAAACCGCGTAAGGGCATTCAGCGCCGCATGGTCGAGGACTGGAACGAACCGCCCGAGTACGAGCGTGCCGAAGACGGCTCCATCAAGACCTGGGATTTTTACGGCGGCTCACTCAAGGGTATCCAAAATGACCTGCCCCGCATCGCTGAGCTGGGCTTTACAGCTATCTACCTCAACCCCATATT
This sequence comes from uncultured Collinsella sp., assembly GCA_902495085.1. Classification (GTDB taxonomy): domain Bacteria; phylum Actinomycetota; class Coriobacteriia; order Coriobacteriales; family Coriobacteriaceae; genus Collinsella. The sequence continues at coordinate 30,749 of CABUWA010000001.1, forward strand.
TGAAGCCGTGAGCAACCACCGCTACGACACCGCCGATTACACCAAGATTGATCCGATTCTGGGCACCGAGCAAGACTTTACGGAGTTGTGCAAGGCGGCCGAGAAGCTAGGCATTTCCATCATTCTGGACGGTGTGTTCAACCACACGGGCGACGATTCGATCTACTTCAACCGCTACGGCAACTACCCCGGCGTGGGCGCGTGGCAAAGCGAGGATTCGCCGTGGCGCGATGCGTTTTATTTCCACGAGGACGGCTCGTACGACTGCTGGTGGGGTGTGGGCAATATGCCCGCCATTAATGAGAGCTCCGAACTGGTACGCGAGCGGCTCCTGGGCAAGGACGGAGTCATTCGTAAATGGCTGCGCGCCGGCGCTCACGGCTGGCGCCTCGATGTGGCCGACGAGCTTTCCGATGACTTCCTGACCGAGATTAAGAAGGCAGTACTTGCCGAAAAGCCTGACGCACTGTTGCTCGGCGAAGTCTGGGAAGATGCCTCCAACAAGATCAGCTACGGCCATCTGCGTCGCTATCTGCAAGGCTCCGAGCTCGACTCGGCCATGGATTACCCCTTCCGCGACATGGTCATCGGCTTTTTGATGGGCTACAAAAACGCCTACCAAGCTGCCGAGGATATCGAGACCCTACGCGAGAACTATCCGCGTGAGGCCCTGTCTTGCGCACTCAACCTGCTGTCGAGCCACGACCGTCCGCGCATTATCTCGGTGCTCGGCGGCGGCCCCGACGAGTCGCAGCTGCCCGAGTGCGAGCGCAGCAAGTGGCGCCTGGACGAGAACGCGATGGGCCTGGCCAAGAGCCGTTTTTGGCTCGCGACGCTCATGCAGATGACGTTCCCGGGCGTTCCCTCGATCTATTATGGCGACGAGTACGGCTTGGAGGGTCTCACCGATCCGGGCAATCGTCGCACCATGCCGACCAAGGAAGACCTGCACGACTTCGATACGTTCGCGATCGTAAAGAACGCATCTGCTGTGCGCCGCGCGCTGCCGTTTATGGTTGACGGCGAGATAAAGGCCTTCGCGCTCAACGACGAGGTACTCGCCTATACGCGCACCGGTAAAGACGGTGAGGCCGCAACGGTTATCATCAACCGCAGTCTGCGCAATTCGCATCGCGTGACCATTCCGGCGCTCGGCGAATGCGCGAGCGATGTGATTAGCGGTCATGAGTGCGAGATCCACAACGGTACAGTCACGCTCGATCTGTATCCGCTGGGCTCGTCGATCATCTATCACCATGCCGAGCAGCGCCTGCAGGAGCCGCTCGATCACGGTGCGGGTGTTGTGTGCCATATCACATCGGTGCCGACCGACGACGGCAAGCCCGGTACGATCGGCGCGCCCACGCGTCGTTTTATCGACCATCTGGCCGCTATGGGTATGCGCTACTGGCAGGTTCTCCCCGTCAACCCCACGGACTTCTTCCGCTCCCCTTACGCCGGTCCTTCGGCCTTTGCAGGCAATATCGACCTGCTGCCCGAAAGTCACGAGGAGCTGGCCGCCGACTTTGCTGTCTGGAAGACCCGCGGCGGCGAGGATGCCGATCCGCTGTACACGGCGTTTAAACATCGCAATGCCGATTGGCTCGAGAAGTACTGCGTCTACATGGCCGTTAAGAAGTACTTTAAGGGCGAGTCGCGCCACGATTGGCCGGCAGATGTCGCGCGCTACAACGAGCATCTGATCGACGACAAGCGCTTCCACAACGAGGCCGAGCTTCAGGCGTACATGCAGTACCGCTTTGACCTAGCTTGGTGCGAGCTCATGAACTATGCGCACAAGAAGGGCATCGAGGTTATCGGCGATATTCCTATGTACGTGTCCGACGATTCGGCGGATGCGTGGAGCGAACCCGAGAACTTCTGGCTGTCCGATACCGGCAAGGCGATTGAGATTTCCGGCGCGCCGCCCGACAACTTTGCACCCGAGGGCCAGGTGTGGGGCAACCCGACGTTCCGCTGGGACCACATGAAGCAGAACGGCTATAACTGGTGGATGGATCGCCTGCGTCGCGCGTTTTCACTCTACGACCGTGTGCGCCTGGATCACTTCCTGGGATTCCACAGCTACTTTAGCATTCCCGCGGGCAAGGCCTGCGCCGACGGGCGTTGGCTGGCAGGCCCGGGCAAGGACCTTTTCCAGACCGCCTATGACGAGCTGGGTCCGCTCAACTTTATCGCCGAGGACTTGGGCTATTTGACACCCGGTGTTCGCGCCATGGCTTCGACCTGTGGTTTCCCCGGCATGGACGTGCTGGAGTTTAGCGATTACGACGTCCGTTGCGGCGTGCACCCCACACCAGGAAAGATCCTGTACACCTCGACGCACGATACGTCGACGCTGGCCGGTTGGTGCACGCGTTCCTTTGCGGGCGGCGATGAGCCGAGCGGTGTTGAGGTGGCGGCCAAGCTGATGAGCGACGCGCTGGCTAGCGACGCTCCCCTGGTGATGATGCCGCTGCAGGATGTCCTGGGGCTTGGCGACGACGCACGTATGAACGTGCCGGGCGTGGCCACGGGCAACTGGACCTGGCAGGCTGACGAAGCGGACATTGCAGCCGCCGAGGACAAAACCGCACAGCTCCTGCGCAACAACCATAGATTCTGGGGCGAAGCGTGAAAAAACCCCCGATATAGGGTACAGTTACAGACGTTTGAATTTTTGCGGGCAGAGTAATCTGCCCGCTTTGTGCTGAAAAGGAAGTATTATGGCGCGCTACGATTACAAGTGCTCGAGCTGCGGCAACGTGTTTGAGGTTGAGCATCCCATGTCCGAGACTCCCGAGGTCGCGTGCCCGAGCTGCGGTGCCCCGGCGGCCAAGACGTTCTCGGCCAGCGGCATTAAATTTGAGGGTAGCGGTTTCTACAACACCGACCAGCGAAGCGGCGGCTCCAGCACCAACGCCACGAGCGGCTGCTGCGCCAACTGCCCGCATAACCACTAGAAACCAAATAGCCCCGCGACCGACACCGATCGCGGGGCTATTTCTTTGCGCTATGGATAGCTAATTATCTACCAAGGTTTCCTTATGAGTTGCGGTGAAATAAGGACTGTTTGGCGAGCAGAAGCCGCTATTCAATCCCTATTTCACCGCAACTTAGTCGTTACTTGCGGACCAGTCTGGCGCAGAAGTGGCCATCGTAGGAATCGGCGTTTACGGGGACGCTTTCGAAGAGGCCACGATCGTTCTGGCGTACGGATACGAGCTTCTTGGCCTGATCGAACTCGGGGAGTTGCAGAATCTGCGCCTCAGAGAGCTGATCCAGGGTAAAGCCGGCGCCCTCGGGAGAGGCCAAGAAGGCATCCACGACCTGCGTGTTCTCTTCATCAAAAACCGAGCAGGTGGCATAGATAAGCTCACCGCCGGCAGCCACGCGCGCGGCGGCTTCCTTGAGCATCGTCAGCTGCAGTTTGGGCAGCTCAACCGCCACATCCTTTTCGGTCAGGCGCCACGGAATCTCGGGATGACGACGCATTGTTCCGGTGCCAGAGCACGGTGCATCGATAAAGACCGTGTCGAACTTAACCGGCTTGCCAAGCATGGCATCAAACGACGTCAGTACTTCATCAAGCTCGCAGGCATCACCCGAAACCGTACGAACACCCTGAATACCGGCCTTATGCAGGCGAGCGAGATTCAGGTCGCACTTACGGTCATGAAGATCAAGTGCCGTATGCTGACGCTCATAGCCGGCGCGCTTGCCCTGGCACATCATCACATAGGTCTTGGTACCGCGACCGGCACCAATCTCAAGGCAGCTACCAGGGCGCGTGGCAGCTGTGGCGATAAGCTGCGCGTTAAGGTCCGAGGCCACCGCGGCAGCACGCTCAAATACGCCCGACGCAACCGTAACCTGGGCATCAACCGGGGCATGGCAGCCTGGGAAGACAGGCGCGACGAGCTGCGAGATATAGGGATCGGGCTTAGTAGCAAAGGCGTTCTCATGAAGGGCCAGCGGCGCGGGGGCCAGATTGCCGGCAAAGTTAAGCGCACCCTCAGGAGTGTCGAACGATGCCATAATGCGAGCGCACAGCCAACGCGGTAGACCCATCAGGCGCGACAGACGAACCAAGCGTCGCTCAGGCTCATCTACATCGGACGCAGTGGCAAAGTCCTCAACGTTGTCCGCGACCTTATGCAGCACGGCATTGGCCAAACCTGCGGCAGACTTAGCTCCGCTGCGCACCAGCTCAACACCCTGACTTACTGCAACGCGGCCAGGCGTATGCAGATAGAGCATCTCGAAGGCCGAGATACGAAGCGCCATGCGAACACGCGGCGCAACCTTTTTAGGCTTATCAAGAAACTGATCGAGCAGCTCGTCCAAAATACCCTGTGTGGCGGCCACGCCAAGCGCCAAGCGAGCTGCAAAAGCGGAATCGCGCTGGTCAATAGCCTTGGCCGATGCGCGAGAGGACAGCACGTCACGCGCATACATACCGCGGCGATCAGCCTCCATTAGCACATCGAGCGCAAGCTTGCGCGCGGGAGACAACTTGCTCATGACAAAACACCCCAGATAAGATCGGCACCCTGTAGGCCAGCAGCCCAAGCAGAAGCGGCCATAGCACGCTTGCCATCTGGCTTAACCTCGAGCAACTCAATCGAGCCATCGGAAAGACCCAGGTAAACACGCTTGGCCTTAACGTCAACGGCGCCCTCGCCAAGCGAAACATCGGCCAGCGCAGCATCGAGCACACGCACGGTCTTGCCGGCAATCACGCAACGAGCAGGCGCGGTATCGGACGAAGCGAGCACATGACGCACGCAATCGAGCGCAGCCATCTGCGGATCCAGACGCATCTCCTGCTTAGAAATCTTGGCTGCATGCGTGACGAGCGACTCATCCTGCTCAGTCCAAACAGCCGAGCCATCGGCAAGCGAGGGAAGCGTATCAGCCAGCAGTTTGCCGCCAAGCTCACCAAGCTCCATGGTCAGCGCCTCAGCATGCTTACCGGCAACCGACGTGGATGCCTGAGCACAATAAGCACCAGTATCCACGCCATGCCCAATGCGCATAATGGAAACGCCGGCTACCTCGTCACCAGCAAGAATGGCACGCTGAATGGGAGCAGCGCCACGCCAACGCGGCAGCAGCGAAGCATGAACATTCACAATACCGAGCGGCGCCATATGCAGCACCTCATCGGGCAAAATGCAGCCATAAGCAGCCACACAGAAAATGTCAGCCTGGGCAGCTTGAAGCGCCTCAACAACCTCAGGCGTCATACGATTAGCCTCAACAACCGGCAACCCCAGCTCAAGCGCCTTAGCCTTAACAGGAGACGGCTCCAGCTTCTTACCACGCCCACGAACAGCATCGGGACGAGTAACAACAAGCGCAATCTCATTCCCAGCCTCAACAAGCGAAGTCAGCGAAGGCACAGCAAAATCAGGCGTACCCATAAACACAATACGCATAAAAGTTAGTCTCCTCTCAATAACGAGCCGAGACGGCTACAAATAACAGCGGAAAGCCAAGTACCCAGCCCATCCGCAAGAACAATTCAACAAGAACAAATATACCCAAAACCAAAGAAAGAGCCGCAATAAAAGCAGCTCTTTCAGCAAAGCACCTATCAGCAAAGACGCCCTTCCCTGGCCCGACGGCACCCGGGCGAGACAAGCAGCGTCAACGTAGTCCCCGGGGTGCCCGCCTATATCGTCCCGCGCGCAGTTTCGCAGCGCAGCGAGAATGTTTGAGCACGGGATGATATAGGCGGGCACCCCGGGGACGGACAAACCTACTCCGTCTCGCCCGGTCGAGCGCCGCGGGCCAGGGCGTCCTGGTACTCCTTGACGGCCTTGAGCCTCTGCATCGGCTTCAGTCGCTCAAACATGGTGTTGCCGTGCAAGTGATCGATCTCGTGCTGCAGACACACGCAGAACAGATCGCCCGAGGCCTCATAGCGAATCAGATTGGCATCCAGGTCATACGCCTCGACGACGACATGGTCGGGACGCTCAATCTCGCAGCTAATGCCGGGAATGGAAAGGCAGCCCTCGCTAAACGGCACCAGATGGTCGCTCTGCTCAACAATGACGGGATTGATGAGCACATACGGGTCGTAGTCGTTCTTGTCGCTGTAATCGCAGTCGATGGTGACGAGCTGAATGAGCTCGCCGATCTGCGGGGCAGCCAGGCCGCAGCCGCCGTTCTCAAACATCATCTTCTTCATCTTCTCGGCAAGCGCCTCGATCGCCGGGGTGATCTCTTCGATGACGGCGCACTCCTGGCGCAGACGAGGGTCGGGCGACAGTACGATTCCGTTGGCTTCCATGGCCATCCTTTCGGGTTGTTACATCAAATCATAGGCGTCGACATCAACGCTCACGCTCACGCCGCGCACGGAGCCCACCTCTTTGAGGCAGGCGTCGATATCATCAGAGACATGGTACCCCACGGGCGACTTCACAAGCAGATGGAAGCGGTAACGGTCCTTGGCTCTCTCGATTACACACGAAGCCGGGCCCAGCACCTGCGGCACGGCACTCCCCGCCCGTAAAAAGTCGGGCGCGGCGGCATGCCAACGGCGCTTAAGAAGCTTTACAATGCGCCCGATGTAGTCCTGCGCGTCGTCTCGGTTCGCCGACCACACCAAAATGTTGACCAGGCGAACAAACGGCGGGTACAGCGCGTCGCGGCGCTGGTCCAGGTCGTAGTCGGTAAAGATCGAACGGTCGTGCTCAGCGACAGCGCGAATGACCGGATCTTCGGGCAGGTAGGTCTGGATGATCACCTCACCGGGGCGATCGCCGCGGCCGGCGCGGCCCGCAACCTGCTCCAGCAAGTCGTAGGCGCGCTCTCCTGCGCGGAAGTCCGGCAGCTTGAGGGCGAAATCGGCATTGACCACGCCCACGAGCGTGACCTCGGGAAAGTCGAGGCCCTTGGCGATCATCTGGGTGCCCAGCAGCACCGCACAATCGGCGGCATCGAACTGCTCGAGCAGCTTTTTGTGCGCATCCTTGCCGCGCGTGGAATCGGCATCCATGCGAATAATGGCGACGTCCTCGGGAAGCATCTGGTGCAGCGCGTCCTCGATCTGTTGCGTGCCCAGACCCATTTTTGCCAGGTAGCGACTGCCACATTTGGGGCAACGGCTCGTGGGCGCGGGATACGGCTGCACGCGCCAAGACGAACCGCAGGTGTGGCACTGCAGCGTGTGTGTGCGCTCGTGATACGTAAGCGCGGTGGAGCAGTGGTTGCAGGTGGGCACGCAGCCGCATTCGCGGCACATCAGAAACGGCGCAAAGCCACGGCGGTTATGCAGCAGCACGGCCTTTTCGCGGCGCTCGACCACACGCTCCAGGCCCTCCATCAGCGGTTTTGAGAACATGGAACGGCTGCCGTGCGAGAACTCACGGCGCAGGTCGGCGATTCGAACCGTCGGCAGGACTGCGTGTCCCGGGCGCTCAGGCATCTCGACGCGCGTCCAGGTGGCACCGTTATACGTGCCACGGCGGCAGCGATGGAGGGCCTCAGCAGAAGGCGTGGCGGAGCCCAACACGAGCGGGCAGCGGTAGCGCCGCGCCATCTCAGCCGCCACCTCGCGCGCATGGTAGCGCGGACTGGAGCCCTGCTTGTAGCTGGTCTCGTGCTCCTCGTCGATGATGATGAGACCTAGATCGCTGAGCGGGCAAAAGAGCGCCGAGCGGGCGCCGACGACCACGCGCGCAGCACCGCTCGCGACCATGTCCCACTGATCCAGGCGCTCGCCGGCCGAAAGGCGCGAATGGAACACGGCGACCGTCTCGCCAAAGCGCGAGCGGAAGCGGCCGACGGTCTGGGCCGTAAGCGAGATCTCGGGCACGAGCACGCAGGCCGAGCGACCGGCCGCGAGCACGCGTTCGATAGCGGAGAGATAAACCTCGGTTTTGCCGGAGCCGGTGACGCCGTCGACCAGCACCACGTCTCCATGAGCGTCCAGACGGGCGCGCTCAATCTGCGCGAGCGCCTGCTGCTGGCCGTTGGTAAGTGCGACCGGCGCCTTGCCGCTTGCCGAGGACAGCGTGGTCTGCTCGCTGCAGCCACGCCAGGCGCGACGCTCCTCCACCACCACGACGCCGCGTTTTTCGAGCGCCTTGATGGTCGCCGACATGCTGTTATAAAGCAGGTTGAGGTCGCGCGTCGTGACCGGCCCGCACTGGAGCGCCTCGATGAGCTGACGCTGACGGACCGCCGTTTTAGGAGGCGTATAGTCGAAGCCCTCGGGCGTAAGCATGACCCAGCGGTTTTGGATGGGTTTGACAGCAGGGCGCTCAACGGCCCAGACGCCATCATCGCCCTTGACCACGCGCGGGCTTCCGCCCGGGGGCAAGAACAGGCGCAGGCACTCGGAAAGCGTCGCGACATACTCGCGGCTCATCCAGCGTGCGATACGGGCGGCCTCTGCGGTAAAGAGCGGCTTGCTGAGGATGGCCTCGATAGGCTTGATACGCGCGGGATCGAGAGCGTCGTTACCTTGCAGGTCGGCCAGCTCGGGCGCGATGTCGACGATGTAGCCCGCGGCCGCACGGTTGCCAAAATGAACTAGGACGGTGGAGCCGATCTGGAAATCGTTGGCGAGTGACTGCGGAATTCCATAAGCAAACGGCTCGGACAGAGCACGCGTCGGGATGTCGAGGACTACGCTCGCATAGGCGGCGATGGGCTCAGGTGCAGGCTCGGGCTGCGCCGGGGCGGCGGCAGGAGCCGCGGACTTCGGAGCTTCCTCCGGTTCTGGCGAACCAAACAGCGAAAGTTGCTCGGCCATGGCCCCAGCACCTCCTATCCCATACGTCTACAGAAACAAGAGCCCCGCTCGGGTGAACGGGGCTCGGATACATACGTTTGCGCAGCGATTACAGCGCCATCGTGCGGGCGCGGTCGATACGCGCCAGGCAGTCGTCGCGACCGACGAGCGCCATGGTCTCGCCCAGCGGAGGGCTCACCATGTTGCCGCAAACGGCGACGCGCACGGCCTGGAACACCACGCGCTTCTTAAGGTCCATCTGCTCGGGCAGCGGCTCAAGCGCAGCGTCGATGACCTCTGCGGTCCACTCGTCCACGCCCTCAAGCGCGGCCTTAGCGGCATCCAGAATGGCACCCATGCCTTCCTTGGCCAGACCCTTGTTGACAGACTTCTCGTCATACTCGAGCGTCTCGGCCGTAGCGAAGATGGGAGCGGCGACGGTCACGGCGTCGGCCGGCATCTTGGTGCGCGGCTTAACGATGGCAGCGAGCGCGTCGATCCAATCCTCGCCGTACTCGACATTACCCTCGATCAGACCAGCCTCGTGCAGCTCGGGGACCATGATCTCGTCGGCAAACTGAGCATCGGTCATGCCGTTAATGTACTCAGCGTTGACCCAATCGAGCTTCTTGGGATCGAAGGTCGCCGGGTTCTTGGAGATGCGGTCGAGCGAGAACTTGCTGGCCAGGACATCGCGCGGAATGATCGTGGTCTCGCCGTCGAGCGACCAGCCGAGCAGTGCCAAGTAGTTGACGAACGCATCGGGCAGGTAGCCGGCATCGCGGTACTCCTCCACCGAGGTGGCGCCATGGCGCTTGGAGAGCTTTTTGCCGTCGGCGCCCAGAATCATGGAGATGTGGGCGAACGTAGGCACGGGCGCACCGAGGGCCTCGTAAACCATGACCTGACGCGGGGTGTTGGACAGGTGGTCGTCGCCGCGGATGACGTGGGTGATCTTCATCATGGCGTCGTCGACGACGGTCGCGAAGTTGTACGTGGGCGTGCCGTCGGAGCGGAAGATGACAAAGTCGTCGAGCTCCTTGGCGTCAAAGGTCACCTCGCCATGGACGGCGTCGTGAATGACGACGTCGCCGCGGTCCTCGGGCACCTTGATGCGCAGGACGTAGGGCTCGCCGGCCTCGATGCGGCGGCGGGCCTCCTCGGGATCAAGATCGCGGCAGCGGCGCTGATAGCCCTGGAAGGGGTCCTTGCGCTCCTGAGCGGCCTTGCGGTCGGCCTCGAGCTGCTCCTTGGTGCAGAAGCAGGGATAGGCCTTGCCCTCATCCCAAAGCTGCTGGGCGGCCTGCTTATACAGGTCCAGGCGCTCGGTCTGGGCGTAGGGGCCAAAATCGCCGCCCACCTCGGGACCCTCGTCCCAGTCCAGGCCCAGCCAACGCATGGCGCGCAGGATGATCTGCGTGTTCTCATCGGTGGAGCGGGTGGGGTCGGTGTCGTCGATGCGCAGGATGAACGTGCCGCCGTTTGCGCGGGCGAAAGCCCAGTTATAGATAGCGGTGCGGGCGCCGCCGATGTGCAGCTTGCCCGTCGGTGAGGGTGCAAAGCGGACGCGAACGTCTGATGCCATGGAAATCTCCTCGATTGCAGGATGGATGTCTAACCGCATCAGTATAAAGCATCAAAGCAACCTCCGCACAAAGGGCACCGACCTACTCATTGGGGACATACTCATTGGGGACAGACTTGACCTACTCATTGGGGACAGACTTAAATGACCATTCTTTGGGCAACCTGTCGGCACTTAGGCAAGGCTGGTCATTTATGTCTGTCCCCAATGAGTAGGTGCGGAAAGGGTGTGAATGTTTGATTTACGCGCTATGATGTGCCCTTGCATAGAGAGCCCGGCGGAATGGTAACGGTCGCCGGGACACGTTTTTGAAAGGACAATCATGTCAGAAGAACTTCGTTCCATCCCGCCCCAACACGGGTCCTTTGTTTTTACGTCGGAGTCGGTGACCGAAGGTCATCCCGATAAGATCGCTGACCAGATCAGCGACGCCGTCCTCGACGCAATCCTCGCCAAAGAAATAGAGCTCCAGGAGCAGGGCTACATCGCCCCCAACGGCGTGCCTGCCAACGTGGAGAACGTCCGCTGCGCCTGCGAGACCCTCGTGACCACCGGCACCGTCATCGTCGCCGGCGAGATTCGCACCCAGGCCTACGTAGACGTTCAGGAAATCGCCCGTGGCGTTATCCGCCGCATTGGCTACAACCGTGCCAAGTTCGGTTTTGACTGCGACACCTGCGGCGTCATGAGCCTCATCCACGAGCAGTCGCCCGATATCGCCCAAGGCGTTGACGAGTCCTTCGAGACCCAGACCGGCGCTACCACCGACCCGATCGACCTGATCGGTGCCGGCGACCAGGGCATGATGTTCGGATATGCCTCCAACGAGACCAAGACCCTCATGCCCATGCCGCACTACCTGGCAAGCCGCCTGGCCGAGCGCCTGGCCGCCGTGCGCCACGACGGTACCCTGCCCTATCTGCGTCCCGACGGCAAGACCCAGGTCACCGTGCGCTACGAGGAAGGCAAGCCCGTCGAGGTCACGACCATCGTCATCTCCACGCAGCACGCTGCCGAGATCGAGGACATGGGCAAGATCAAGGCCGACCTCATCGAGCACGTCATCACCCCGGTCATGGCCGCTGAGAACATGCCGTGGGATAACGCGGACATCTACGTGAACCCCACCGGTCGCTTTGTCGTGGGCGGCCCCATGGGCGACACGGGCCTCACCGGCCGCAAGATCATCGTCGACACCTACGGTGGCTACGGCCGTCACGGCGGCGGCGCCTTTAGCGGCAAGGACTGCACCAAGGTTGACCGCTCCGCCGCGTATGCCGCGCGCTGGGTCGCTAAGAACGTGGTCGCCGCCGGTCTGGCCGACCGCTGCGAAGTCGAGCTTGCCTACGCCATCGGCGTTTCCAAGCCCCTCTCAATCATGGTCGACACCTTCGGTACCGCGCATGTTGCCGAGGACAAGATCGTCGAGGCCGTTGAGAAGACCTTCGACCTGCGCCCGGGCGCAATCATCCGCGACCTAGACCTGCGTCGCCCCATCTACGAGAAGACGGCAGCCTACGGTCACTTTGGCCGCGAAGACCCCGACTTCACCTGGGAGAAGACCGACCGAGTCGAAGAACTCAAAGCAGCCTGCGGCCTGTAAGCCAGCGACAAAAGCTGCAGCCAAATAGAAACGCACCAAAAAGAGGTACCGGCCCCAACCGGTACCTCTTTTTTATCAATCCAGTGGTGAAGATGCTTCGATATGATCCTACGCTGCGTCACCAGCTAATGAATTTTGCAGCACGGGCACTTCTACCATGTATCCTTAGTCCCGAGGGCGGGGCATAAGGTCGATCGCGAGTTCCGCACGAGCCGGAGAGCACTTAATGTGCTCTCCGTGCGAGCAGGACTGTCCGAGCAGGCGGCCTTATGCCCCGCCCTCGGGACGATGGGACAAAACAAAGGAGCACCCATGGCAGGCAAGCCACAAACACTAGCTACGACCTCGGCATTCGAGATCCTGGGCCCCGTCATGGTCGGCCCCAGCTCATCGCACACCGCCGGCGCCCTGCGCTGCGCCCAAGTTGCCGCCAGCCTGCTGGAAGGCCGCATCACCAAAGTCACCTTTGGCCTGTGGAACTCCTTCGCCCACACCTACCGCGGCCACGGCACCGACCGTGCGCTCGTCGCGGGCATCCTGGGCCTCGACACCGATGACGAGAATATCAAGCAGGCCTTCGACCTCGCTCGCGAGCAGGGCCTCGAATATCACTTTGACATCAAGGGCGACGACGCCTCCATCCACCCCAATACCGTCGATATCGACATGGTCGACGACACGGGCGCCACGGCTCAGGTCCGCGGCGAGAGCCTGGGCGGCGGCAAGATGCGCATCAGCCGCATTAACGGCGTCGGCGTCGACATCTCGGGCATGTATTCCACGCTCTTCGTGGCGCACAAGGACGTCCCCGGTGTACTCGCCGCGCTCACCAACCTGCTCGCCTACGCCCACGTGAACATCGCATTCTGCCGCACCTACCGCACCGAAGTGGGCGGCCAGGCCTACTCCGTCTTTGAGACCGACGGCGCGCCCGACGACACCGTTATCCCGATGCTACGCAAGCTCGACAATGTTGATTACGCGACCTTTATCGAGCTCCCCGGTTCTGCCTCGTCGCTCTCCCCCGGCGTCTCGGCCAAGGAAATCTTCGACGACGGCGAGCAGCTGCTCGATGCGTGTGAGGAACTGGGGCTCAGCATCGGCGCCGTCATGGCCGTTCGCGAGGCGCGTCTGACCGGCGAGGCCCACGCCGTCGCCGCCATGCGCCGCGTGCTCGACGTCATGCGCGAGGAGACCACGGCCCCCCTCGCAAATCCGCTGCGCTCACTCGGCGGGCTTATCGGCGGCGAGGCCAAGCTCGTCGAAGCCACCGGCCGCAACGATTTGAGTGCAAACCTGATGGGCCCCGTTCAGACCGACGCCGTGGCCCGCGCCATGGCCGTGCTCGAGCGCTCCGCCACCATGGGCGTGATCGTCGCCGCCCCCACGGCAGGCTCAGCGGGTGTTGTGCCCGGCTGCGTGCTTGCGCTCGCCGAGCGCCTGCAGCTCGACGACGAACAGGTCATGGACGCGCTCTACTGCGCAGCCGCCATCGGCCTCAACCTCACCACAAGCGCCTGCGTTGCCGGCGCCGAGGGCGGCTGCCAGGCCGAAGTCGGAAGCGCCGCCGCCATGGCAGCCGCCGCGCTGGTGCAGATGCTCGGCGGCACGCCCGAGCAGGCGCTCGACGCCAGCTCCATCGCGCTAAGTAACCTGCTGGGTCTCGTTTGTGACCCCGTCGGTGGCCTCGTGGAAGTGCCCTGCCAAAACCGCAACGCCATCGGCGTGGCAGCGGCCTTTAGCTCGGCACAACTCGCCCTCGCAGGCATTAAGAGCCTGGTGCCGTTTGACCAGATGGCACATGTCATGCTCTCGGTGGGTCACGCGTTGCCGGCAACGCTGCGCGAGACGGCAAAGGGCGGCATCGCGCAGGCTCCGGCCGCACTTTCGGCCTGTGCAAAATGCGGTGTGTGCGGGTAGTGACCCTGAACGACTCGATAGTGGGACATTTGTCCCAGCTCTTTCGAATGCCACCGTTTCCGTACCACAAACAGTAGGGCAATCGCTATAATGCAAGCCCAGTAAAAACACGATGAACCGCAAGGCGAAAATCGAAGGATATGCATACGATGTCGCAAAACGATCGAACTCAACTGATTCCCGATCCGCAGCAGCCGAGCAGGCACACCGGCGGCGTTCAGTCGCCGCGTCCTATCGCGCCGAGCCACGGTCAGCAGCGTAGTGCAGCAAACGCTTCCCAACACCCGAACCAACAGCGACAGCAGCGTCAACAACGTCAGCGGCGCCAGGCAAACGGCAATGCGCCCAAGCAGCCCCCCACGCACGCTCGAGGCGATCGCGGCCCCGCGCGCAAACCCGCCGAGAACAATAAGTCGGGCAAAAAGACGGCGTTATTTGTCGTCCTGGGTCTAATCGTCATTGTCTATATAGTAGGCGTCGTAGCGTTTTCGCAGCTAGCCTACCCCAACACCACCATCGCCGGCGTCGACGTCTCGTTCTCCAACGCTTCGTCTGCCGCCACCAAGGTCAATTCGGCATGGAAGCACTATAAGCTCGCCGTGACAGGCGATGACTTTAGCTGGACCTATCAGCCCGAGTCCGATGAGCCCATCGTCGACGGCGAAGCTGCCGCAAAAGAAATCATCAGCCACAACGAAGCCTTTGTATGGCCGGTCCGCCTTGTGGAATCCTTAAGCGGCAAGACCAAAACAACCGCCACCCCCAACGAAGTCGATCTTGATCAAGACGTCGACCTGTCCATGCTCTCCGACACCTTTAACCAAAAGCAGTTTGAGAAGGATCTGGGCGCCGCCATCGACGAGTTTAACGAGGGCCGTTCGGGCACGTTCGAGGCCAATAGCTCCTATGACGAGCAGGCCGGCAAGTTTACCGTCGAGAAGGCGCGCTCCAACGAAAAACTCAACCGCGAGCATGTCATTAAGTATGCCGAGCTCGAGCTTGCCTCGCTGGCCGAGACCGTCGATCTTTCCAAGCTCGGCAACGATGCCTATGATCCTCTCAATGGCACGCTGACCGATGATCAGATTCAGGCCGCATGCGATGCCGCCAACAACTTCTTGGGCGTCAACGTGACCCTCAAGCTCAACGGCGAGGATGCCGGAAAGGTCGACGGCAGCTCCGTGTTGCAGTGGATCAGCTTTGCCGATCCGGCCAACCCCACGCTCGATACGTCGCAGATCAGTAGCTGGGCAGCCGAGCTCGCCAACGGCTTTAATACCGTGGGCTCCACTCGCTGGTGGACGCGCGCCGATGGCAAGCAGTGCGCCGTCGAAGGCGGTGACTTTGGTTGGTCCATCGACAGCAGCTCGCTCGCCAAGCAGGTCGAGGACGCCATTAACAACAAGCAGACCGGCGAGATCGAGATCAAGTACTCCCAGAAGGCCGACACCTTTACCGCAAAGGGAGAGCCCGACTGGAAGGCGTATATCGACGTCGACCTGTCCGAGCAGCACGCGCGCTACTATGACGAGAACGGTAATATCGTTTGGGAGGCCAACTTTATTTCCGGCAAACCGGGCGAAGACGCCACCCCCGAGGGCGTGTGGCAAATCAACAGCAACGACGGCGGCAGCACCCTGATCGGAGCCAAGGACCCCGAGACCGGTAAGCCCAAATACGAGAGCCCGGTGAGCTACTGGATGCCGTTCGAGGGCAATATGATCGGCTTCCACGATGCCACCTGGCAAAACGACAAGAGCTTCGATAATGCCGAGTCCTATAAATGGTGCGGTAGCCACGGCTGCATCAACCTGCGCCTGGCCGATGCCAAGGCACTGCACGATTGCATCAAAGTCGGCCTGTGCGTGGTTGTCCACTCGTAGTGCAACGCGCGCATTCCTACAACGTGGAGCTGCTGCGACCAATCTAACAGTTCCAAAAGAAACCGTCCCATGCGCCCGCCCCAACCGGTAGGCGCATATAATTATCGAGGTTCTTTCTATAAAGGAGACGCTATGCCGAATGTCCCCACCATCACCCCGGGCCCGGATGATACCGAGCACACGCTCGAAGGTCCCACCGAAACGATTCCTCTGATTACAAACGTACATGCCGATAAGCAGGACGGACGCGCGAACGATACGGCCGAGATTTCCGATGAAGAGGCGTATACCAAGCTCAAGGCAAAACGTGCCGAACGTCGACGCAAAAAGCTGATTCGACGCGGTATTGCCGCTGGCGTCGTAGGTGCCATCGCGCTCATTGCCGTTATCGCAACCCTGGTTATCAATGCGCAGCCTCAGGGCGCTAGCGGACCTGTGACCGACATGGTGACCGAGGGCACGTTTACCACAACGGTCGAGGCGAAAGGCCAGCTCAAACCCATTTCGTCCTCAGTGGTCTCCCCTTCTGTCGACGGCACGGTCGATTCTATCAACGTGCAGGCAGGCCAATCCGTCAACGAGGGCGACGTGCTTCTGACCATTAAAAACGACGAGCTCAATCGCAACGTTGCCGAGGCGCAGCGTGCAGTTGCAGCCGCTCAGGAAGACCTCGCCAACGCACAGAAAGCCGCAGCTGCCGCACAGGCCACCCCAACGACGGACGTCGATGGAGCTTCCGCTGCGGCTGGCATCACCGCCGCATCAGCGGACACAAACGCCGTATCGGCCGCGCAGCGCAGCCTCGCTTCGGCCCAGGCAAACCTCGATCAGGCGAACGCCAAGGCAGCCAGCCGTACGGTCACGGCCCCGAGCTCGGGTAGCATCGTGGAGCTCAACGCCAAGGTGGGCGCCACGGTAACAGGCGGCATGATCATGGGCGAAAGCGATACGAGCGGCGGCAAGCAGTGCATGCAGATCGCCGACCTATCCAAGATGAAAGTGACCGTGCAGGTGGGCGAAAAGGACATCGCCAAGATCGCCGTTGGGCAGAGCGCCAACGTCACGTATCCCGCGTTTCCCGATATCGTGAGCCAGGGCACCGTCACGGCTATCGCGTCGGTGGCAAACTCCGACGCCGCCAACGGTGGCGGCGGCAGCGTAACCTTTAACGTCGACATTCTCATAGAGGCGCCCGACGCGCGCCTGAAGCCGGGCATGACGGCCGAGGTATCGGTGGTGACCGAGCAGCTCGACGACGTGGTGATGGTGCCGACGATGGCGCTCATGACCGAAGACGGCGAACACTATTACGTCAACGTGGCGACTGATGACGAGGGCAAGCAAACCCGTCGCGTGAAGGTGACCGTCGTGACGCAAAACGACAACGAAGCCGTAGTCGGCAAGACACAGGTCAAGCGCGACGACCAGGGCAACGAGATCAACCCTGACGTGCCTGTTACCAAGCTGCGCGATGGCGACACCCTCGTCATGGACACCGGAGCTGACGCAACAGCTGACGGCGGCCACAACGCGGATTCGGGCAGTATGTCTGACGATGAGGGCATGTAATGCGTCCCGTTATCGACATACGCAACGTGCACCGCATCTTTGAGAGCGAGGCGGGGTGCGCCCACATCCTGCACAACGTGAGCCTGGCGGTAAATCCCGGCGAATTCGTCGCTATCACTGGCCCCTCGGGCTCGGGCAAATCAACGCTCATGAACATCCTAGGCTGCCTGGATAAGCCAACGGCAGGCGACTACTACCTGCAAGGGCTCAACGTGGCCGAGCTCGATGATGACGAGCTCACCGAAGTCCGCGCCCTGAGCATTGGCTTTGTCTTTCAGAGCTTCAACCTGCTGCCGCGCCTGTCGGTTATCGAAAACGTGATGCTGCCGCTGGCCTACACCAATGTGCCCCGTAGCCAGCGCGAGATGCGCGCCGTGCACGCGCTGCAGGCCGTCACGCTACCGGTCGACCACTGGGACCACCGCATATCCGAGCTCTCGGGCGGCCAGATGCAGCGCGTCGCAATCGCGCGCGCCCTCGTCAATGACCCGCCCATCATCCTGGCCGATGAGCCGACGGGAAACCTGGACTCCGCTACCGGAGCGCTTGTAATGGAGACCTTCCATAGACTTCAGGAGCGCGGCAAAACCATCGTGCTTATCACACACGACCCCGGCATCGCCGCCGAGGCCGACCGTGCCGTGACCATCCGCGACGGTCGCATTCACGATGGCGCGTATATTCCACATGCACCGCGGACCCTGCGCAGCGCCGTGGATAGCCTGCCCAGGATTTCCGCCTCCGCCAACCCGCCGAAAGGAGAGATGGCATGAGCGCCCGCGATCTCATCCAGGAAGCCCTTCACTCGCTCGAAGCCAACAAGGGGCGCAGCCTGCTCACCATCCTGGGCATTGTCATCGGCATCGCCTCGGTTATCGCCATGACTTCGCTCATCGGCGGCATCCAAAACAGCCTGGTCAACAGTCTGGGCCTCAATGCGGCACGCATGGTGCAAATCTATTCGTCGCAAGAACTCACCGAGTCCGACATCGAGAAGCTTCAAAAACTGGTGCCGCAGATAGAGCAGATCGGCATTGTCGACAGCGCGTATACCGAGTACAAGACCGGCGATAAAAGCTATACCGTCATGGCACAGGGTGTCGATAGCGACATGCTCGACGCCGTGGGGGCCAGCAAGCTCGTTGCGGGGCGCACCTATTCCCAGGCCGAGTCCCAATCAGGCTCGCGCGTGGCGCTCATCAGCCGCGGCGGCGCCGATCAGCTTTACGACAACGAACAGGATGCGCTGGGGAAAACCATCAAGGTGTCCAACGGCGAGGTGCAGATTGTAGGTGTGATTGATGGCGGCAACGACTCCATGGGCTCGCTCACGCTGTATATGCCGCGCGAAACCATCTCAGGCCTGTTTGGCGACGAAAATCCTTCATTCCCCAGCGTGACGGCTCTTGCCGCCGAGGGCACAGACATGGACGAGCTTTGTAAGACCATCGAGTCCAAGGTGCGCGCAATGAAGGGCATCGCGGAGGATGATGAGTACGACAGTGTATCGGCGACCTCCATGAAAAGCGCCATCGATGCACTCAACTCCTTTATGGGCGCGTTCTCGCTCATCATGGGCGCTGTCGCCAGCATCTCGCTGCTTGTCGGCGGTATCGGCATTATGAATATGATGCTCACCAACGTGACTGAGCGCATCCGTGAGATCGGCATTCGCCGTGCCCTGGGCGCAAGTCGTCGCGATATCACCGCGCAGTTTTTGGCCGAGTCCTCGGCGCTGTGCGTCACCGGCGGACTGTTGGGTGTCCTGATTGGCTATCTGCTGGCATGGGGACTCACGTTCTTTGCCGCAAGCTCGGGCATCATGAGCGAGTTTGGAGCTACCGGGACGATCACGCCAAGCTTCTCCATTACAACAGTGTTGATCGCGTTTGCCGTATCGGTCGGCATCGGCGTAATCTTTGGCTTCTACCCCGCTCGCCGTGCAGCAAAGCTCGACCCGGTGGAATGCCTACGCTACCAGTAAGCCACCACCAACAAGTTGTGGTGAATTAGGGACTGAATATGCTATTTAGCAGCAAAAACAGACGCTATTTCACCGCAACTTATTGAAGGGCTGCTTGCGCCAGTTCCGTGCGTCGTCCTCGAGCGATTGGCGGATGACAGGCTTGTACGGGTCGAGCTTGCTCGGGGCGCTCCTCCTCGCAGGCGGGAGGGCACGCATGCGCGGCGAGCGCCTAGCGCGCGAACTCCCGTAAGAGCGCGTCTTCCACTTCCCTAAGCGAAAGGGCCCCGCCTCCCTCGGCGGGACGGGCGACCACGATACAGCGCGCTCCCACGTCGCGCGCGGAGGCGATCTTCTCGGCCGTGCCGCCTACGGTTCCCGAGTCCTTGGTCACAAGCCACTGGGCGCCCACCTGCCGAAGCATCGCCTCGTTGAGCTCGCGGGTGAAGGGCCCCTGCATGCCGATGACGTGCGACGGCGAAAACCCCGCGTCGATGCACTTCGTTATAGCACCGGGCAGAGGGAGCACACGCACGAAGAAGCGCTCCGCGAAATCGGCGACGCGCGTGTAGGGAGCAAGCTCCTTGCTCCCCGTCGTGAGAAGCGCGCGACCCGGGTTCTCGGAGAGAAAGCGCGCCGCGCAGGCGATCGACGCGACCGACACGACGCCTTTGGGCAGCGCCTCGACCGGGCGCGTAAGGCGCAGGCATCGTGCACCCACGGCGAGCGAAGCGGCCCGGATGTTGCCGCTTGCGAGCGTAGCGAAGGGGTGCGTGGCGTCGACGACGATGCGCGCGCCGGAAAGCTCACGCTCCATGTCGGCCTCGTCGAGCCTGCCCGCATGCACCTCGATGCCCGGAAGCTCGCCCAAAAGCTCGCCTCCGTACTCGGTTGCCGCGTAGGCACGGGCGGGGATTCCCGCCCCGCTCGCCCATTCGCACAGGAGGCGGCCCTCGGTGGTGCCGGCGAAGATGCGCAGCGCCGGCGCGGATGCGGGGGCCGTCACTTCGGGCCGCCTGGGCGCGTGATCTGGTAGAGCAGCGCGTTCATAATGGCGGCCGCCACGGTCGAGCCGCCCTTGCGACCCCTCGCGACGATGGCCGGCACGCGTCGCGCGAGTAGCTCCTCTTTTGCCTCGACCACGTTCACAAACCCAACCGGCACCCCAACGACGAGCGCGGGCGCGATCTTCCCCGCGTCCATGAGCTCGGCGAGGCGCAGAAGTGCTGTGGGAGCGTTGCCGACGGCCACGATGAGCGGACCCTCGATGCCGCAAGCTTTGTCCATGCTCGCAACGGCGCGAGTCGTGCCCGCGGCGCGCGCCGTTGCGGCGACATCCGGGTCGGCCATATAGCACACGGCCTGGCAGCCGATCTTCGCGAGCGCGGGCTTGCTTATGCCTGCGAGCGCCATGTTCGTGTCGGTGAGCACCGTGGCCCCTGCGCGCAGTGCGTCGAGCGCACAGTGCGCGGCGTCATGGGTGAACACGAGGGAATCGGCGTACGAGAAGTCGGCAGTGGTGTGGATGACGCGCTTCACGACGGGCTCTTCGAGCGGCGGGAAC
>CABUWA010000002.1 GCA_902495085.1 uncultured Collinsella sp.
GGTACTTTATCCTGATAAAGCTGGCATAACAGCTAGAGTGAACGTCGTATAAAGGCAAGGGAAAATATCAAACAAATCGGTGAACGGTAGTTGTTCGCGCTCGCATTTCCTGCGGATTTGTTAAAAACGCCCTAATGGTATAAAAAAAGAAACATATAACAGCCCTGATGAAGGGGGTGGCTATGTTATCCTTCTCAAACGGGTGAAATCTTGGGTTTTGGGTTGCAGTTCCAAGGTGGACAAACGTTTTTCCCTGCACCAACGTGTGATGAAGAACGGAAGAAGCCGGTAGTGCAAACCGAAAATTCAAGAATTCAATAAGCAGCGGTGTGAGAGAGCGCCGCATTACACGTAACTAGGAGCGTGGTTACACAATGCAGGAGGCATGGGAAGGCTTCAAGGAAGGCATCTGGACGGGAGAGGTTGACGTCCGAGACTTCATCCAGAAGAACTACACCCCCTACGAGGGCGACGAGTCGTTCCTCGTCGGTCCGACCGAGCGTACCAAGGAGCTGTGGGGCGAGGTTCTCGACCTGCTGCTCAAGGAGCGCGAGCAGGGCGGCGTCCTCGATATGGACACCAAGACTGTCACGGGTATCGTGAGCCACCCCGCTGGCTACATCGATAACGCCCACCGCGAGAAGGAGACCATTGTTGGCCTCCAGACTGACAAGCCGCTCAAGCGCGCGCTGCACGTCAACGGTGGTATCCGCATCGCTTGCCAGGCTGCCAGCCAGCACGGCTACAAGGTCGACGAGAACGTTGTCGAGCGCTACACCTTCGAGCGCAAGACCCACAACGCCGGCGTCTTCGATGTCTACACCCCCGAGATGCGTGCTTGCCGCTCGGCTCACATCATCACCGGTCTGCCCGATGGCTATGGCCGCGGCCGCATCATCGGCGACTACCGTCGTGTTGCCCTGTACGGCGTCGACTACCTGATCAAGGACAAGGAGGCCCAGAAGGCTTCCACCCCGACGGTCATGACCGCCGACAACATCCGCGACCGCGAGGAGCTGCAGGAGCAGATCCGCGCCCTCGGCGAGCTCAAGATGATGGCCGAGACCTATGGTTTCGATATTTCCAACCCTGCTACCAACACGCAGGAGGCCATCCAGTGGATGTACTTCGCCTACCTTGCTGCCGTCAAGGAGCAGAACGGCGCCGCTATGTCCATCGGCCGTACCTCTACGTTCATCGACATCTACGCTGAGCGCGACCTTGCCAACGGTACCTTCACCGAGGAGCAGATCCAGGAGTTCGTGGATCACTTCATCATGAAGCTCCGCATGGTCAAGTTTGCCCGTACCCCCGAGTACCAGGCCCTGTTCACCGGCGATCCGCAGTGGGTCACCGAGTCCATCGGCGGCATGGGTGTCGACGGCCGTACGCTCGTTACCAAGATGAGCTACCGCTACCTGCACACGCTCGAGAACATGGGCACCAGCCCCGAGCCCAACATGACCGTTCTGTGGTCGACCCGTCTGCCCGAGAACTTCAAGAAGTTCTGCGCCAAGACTTCTGTCGCCAGCTCCTCGATCCAGTACGAGAACGACGACCTCATGCGCGTCTATCACGGCGACGACTACGGCATTGCCTGCTGCGTGTCCTCCATGCGCATTGGCAAGGAGATGCAGTTCTTCGGCGCCCGCGCCAACCTGGCCAAGTGCCTGCTGTACGCACTCAACGGCGGTGTTGACGAGGTCTCCAAGAAGCAGGTCGGCCCCAAGTACCGCGCCGTCGAGGGCGATACGCTCGATTACGACGACGTTGTGGCCAAGTACAACGACATGATGAAGTGGCTTGCTGGCGTGTACGTCAACTCGCTGAACATCATTCACTACATGCACGACAAGTACTGCTACGAGCGCATCCAGATGGCTCTGCACGACAAGCACGTGCACCGCTGGTTCGCTACGGGCATCGCTGGCCTTTCCGTCGTGGCTGACTCCCTGTCCGCCATCAAGTACGCCAAGGTCCATCCCGTCCGTGATGAGAACGGCATCATCGTCGACTTCGAGACCGAGGGCGAGTTCCCCAAGTACGGTAACGACGACGACCGCGTCGACCAGATCGCTCACGACGTTGTGCACCAGTTCATGGAGTACATCCGCATGAACGACACCTACCGCAACTCCGTGCCCACGACCTCGGTTCTGACCATTACTTCCAACGTCGTCTACGGTAAGAAGACCGGCTCCACGCCCGACGGCCGCAAGGCTGGCCAGCCGTTCGCCCCGGGTGCAAACCCCATGCACAAGCGCGATAGCCACGGCGCCATCGCTTCGCTGTCTTCGGTTTCCAAGCTCCCGTTCCGCGATGCTCAGGACGGCATCTCCAACACCTTCTCCATCATCCCGAGTGCGCTCGGCAAGGAGGACCAGGTGTTCTTTGGCGATATCGACCTTGATCAGCTGGGCGAGTAACTATTGTTAGTGCTATACTAACAATAACGATTACTGATTAGCGCGCCGGTTTCGGCCGGCGCCTATTAATCGAAGGAGACACATTATGAAGGTTTCTGAAGTTTCTGAGACTCAGGCCGATAACCTGGTCCACATGCTCGACGCTTACGCCGAGAAGGGTGGCCACCACCTGAACATCAACGTCTTCAACCGTGAGACGCTGCTTGACGCTCAGGCTCACCCCGAGAAGTACCCGCAGCTGACCATCCGCGTTTCCGGCTATGCCGTGAACTTCCACACGCTCACCAAGGAGCAGCAGGACGAGGTCATTTCGCGTACCTTCCACGACAAGTTCTAAAGGGTTCAACTCCTGTAGGATTACTGGGGCCGGTTTTGGGTTATTTCCCAAAACGTCCTCGGACATGCAAAGAGGCTCCGCTGCGCGCGTTGCGCGGCGGAGCCTCTTTGCGTCCTGCGGAATGTTTTGGGAGGTAGCCCAAACAGCCCCGGCTGGGTCCTGTGTAGTCACCCTTTAGGCGGAACTCTCCTAATTATTTGGATGAGTCGTTTACTTACTTGTACTGTTACCGTCTTCCCGCTGTTGTTGGGGTATGCTTTGTTCGTATGTAAACGTATGACATGTTGATGGGGGAGGGTGCTATGGCTCGCGAGGGCGCTCGTTCTAAGGATTCTGCTAAGCCTGGCATCAAGGAAGTTGCAGCGGTGGCGGGGGTTTCGCCTACTACGGTATCTCGCGTGCTGAATAATCGCGGCTATATTAGCCAAGAGACCCGCGATAAGGTCCATGCCGCGATGGAGCGCATCAACTATACGCCCAACGATATCGCCCGTGCCATGCTCAACGGTCGCCTTAATCTTATCGGTATGATCGTTCCCTTTGTGAGCAGCCCGTTCCATGCTCAGGTTGTGCAGGCGGTCGAGCGCACGTTGGCGGAAAATGGCTTTAAGATGTTGCTGTGCAACAGCGCCAATCGACCCGATCTTGAGCGTTCCTATATCGACATGCTCCGCCGCAATATGGTCGACGGCGTCATCGTCAACTCCCTCAATATCGGTGCCGAGGCATATGCCGAGATGGGCTTGAGCCTGGTTGGCATCGACTGCGATCTTGGCGAGGGCTCTGTCCAGATTGCAAGTGACAGCTATGGCATTGGCGAGCTCGCCACGCGCCGTCTGATTGATGACGGCTGCAGGCGTATCCTGTGCCTGCGCAGCAATAGCCGCATGCGCATGCCTGCCAATAAGCGTACCGATGCCTACCTCGATGTTGTTGAGCAGGCCGGCTTGTCCGCGCTTGTCCGTGAGGTTGAGTTCGTTAAGCCCGACGACGAAAAGGGCGCGGTCGTTGCGAAGATCCTCGATGAGAACCCCGATATTGACGGCATCTTTGCGGGAGACGATACGATGGCGGCCATCTGTCTCAACGTGATGAAGCAGCGCGGCTTGAGCGCTCCAGACGACATTAAGGTCGTGGGCGCGGATGGTGCCCGCCGCACTATGACGTTTATGCCTGACTTAACAACCGTACGTCAAGATATCGATCGCATCGGAGAGCTCGCGGCGCAATCCATCATTGCTCTTATTAACGGTGAAAAGCCCGAGTCGAATATCAAGCTTCCCGTTGAGCTTATCGAGGGCAAAACCGCGTAGTTCATCCTGTGCCAAAAGAATTCCTCAAACGCCTCCGATGACCGTTCGCCGGCATATGTCAACCGTTTACCGACGACTGGAACTGCGAAAAGACGTATTGATATGAAAACGTTTGACATATGAAAACGATTGACATATCTTGCCATTGTACCGAGTTAGTATGTCGTGGAAAGGAAGTCTCGGATGCACAAGGTGTATTACCAGCCTGAGGGAATTTGGGTAGGCGACATCATGCCGTACGGCGAGGACGGCACGTTCTATCTCTATCATCAGCGTGACACGCGTAACCCCGAACCTTTCGGAGAGCCGTTTGGCTGGGCACTCGCTACGACCAAGGATTTCGTCAACTACAAGGACTTTGGCGAGAGCCTTGAGCGCGGCGGCGACGAGGAAGTCGACCAGTACATTTATGCCGGCACGGTGTTTAAGGTGGGCGACAAGTACCATGCGCTCTACACTGGTTGCAATCGCGATAAGGTCCGCGCACGTTTGATGAAGCAGGTTCTTCTTCACGCAACGAGCGACGACGCCGTCAAGTGGGAGAAGAACATCGCCGAGACGCTGCTTCCGCCCCAGGAGGGTTACGATGACCGCAACTGGCGCGATCCCTTTGTGCTTTGGGATGAGGAGAACGAAGAGTACATGCTCATCCTCGGCACGCGTGTGGGCGAGGACAAGCGTCTGATGACCGGCCGCCTGGTCAAGTTCACCTCCAAGGATCTGACCAACTGGGAGTTCCAGGGCGACTGGTGGAACCCAGGCCTGTACACCATGTTTGAGATGCCTGATCTCTTTAAGATGGGCGACTGGTGGTACCTCGTCTTTTCCGAGTACAGCGACGGCAACAAGACCCGTTACCGCATGTCCAAGTCCATCAACGGTCCTTGGATTACCCCCGCTGACGACTCCTTCGACGGCCGCGCGTACTACGCCGCTCGCACCGCATTCGATGGCGAGCGTCGCGTTCTCTTTGGTTGGGTTCCTACGCGTGACGAGGGCGGCGACCCCAGCTCTTACCTGTGGGGTGGTACCTTCATGCCCCTCGAGATCGTTCAGCGTGCCGACGGAACGCTCGGCACCAAGCTTCCCGACAGCATGCTCGGCGCCTTTGGCGAGGGCAAGGCTGTCGAAGCCTTCGAGCTCTCCTGCGAGTCGGGCAAGGTCGAGCAGGTTTTGTCTGCAGACGCCGGCTCCACCTACTTGCTCGATACCGACATTGAGCTCGGCGGTAACGCTGCCGGCTTCTCGGTCAAGTTCGCCGAGGACGCCGAGACCGGTCTTGCCTATGAGTTCCGCGCCAACCTGCGCGAGGGCAAGCTCGAGTTCACGCCGGCTCCCCAGTACCCGTGGTTCCAGGTCAACAACATGGGCCTCGAGCGTCCGTTGTTCTTTAAGGGCGAGGGCACTCATCATGTGCGCCTGGTCGTTGACGACGATATCGCGACCATCTTTGTCGATGATGTTGCGCTCAACGCTCGCTTCTGCAACAAGCAGGGCAAGGGTGTGGCGCTTACCGTCACCGACGGTGCGCTCAAGTGCGCAAACGCAACGATCGCGTCTCTGTAGCGGCAACGAACCGTTTTATGATTTAGAAAAGGAATGGAGAGGAACATGGACTACAAGGCAGTGTCCCAGCAAGTCGTCGACAACGTCGGCGGACTGGAGAACATCGAGGGCGCCACGCATTGCGTGACCCGTCTGCGTCTGGTGCTCAAGGATACGAGCAAATACAACAAGGCCGAGCTCGAGAACATCGATGGCGTCAAGGGCGTGCTGTACAACAGCGGCCAGCTCATGATCATCTTCGGTACCGGTACCGTCAACAAGGTTTACGATGAGTTTATGGCTCTGACGGGCGTTAAGGAGATCAGCGCTTCCGAGGTCAAGGGCGCCGAGGCGGACAAGAAGGGCAAGTTCTTCTCGGTCCTCAAGGTATTCTCGGACATCTTTATCCCCATCATTCCCGCCTTCGTCGGCGCTGCAATCATCATCGGCCTTAAGTCGCTGATCGTTGCCAACGGCCTCTTCGGCATGGAGGGCAGCCTCGCCGATCACAGCGAGTTCCTCAAGAACCTCGCAAGCTTCTTTGCCATTATCGCCACCACCTTTGACTACCTGCCTGTCCTGGTTATGTATAGCGCGGTCAAGCGTTTTGGCGGCAACCCGATCCTGGGCATCCTCGTCGGTATCGTCATGGTTCACCCGAGTCTTATGAACCGTAACACGTTCGTTATGGACCCGACGGGTGCTGAGTACTGGAACTTCGGTCCGCTCTCCATCCCCATGGTTGCTTTCCAGGGCGGCGTGTTCCCTGCAATCCTGACTGCCTGGTTTATGGCCAAGGTCGAAAAGATTGCCCAGAAGTACATCCCCGAGGTCGTCTCGTTTGTCTTTGTCCCGACCGTTACCCTGATTCTTGCTAACGTTGCCCTGTTCACCGTGTTCGGCCCGCTCGGCAACCTGATCGGCGACGTCCTCGCTGGCGTAATCGATGTCCTGTACAACAGGATGGGCGTCTTTGGTGCCTTTGTCTTCGCCGCGTTCCTGCAGCCGCTCGTCGTTACCGGTACGCATCAGTTCATCCAGGGTATCGAGGCAAACCTCGTTGCCACGACTGGCTTCAACTACATCCAGGCCATCTGGTCGGTCTCCATCATCGCCCAGGGCGGCGGCGCCATCGGCATGTACCTCATTCACAAGAAGCACTCCAAAGAGCGCAACATCTGCATGTCGTCCTTTATTCCGACGCTGGTCGGTATCTCCGAGCCCGCTATCTTCGCTGCAAACATGCGCTATTCGATCATTCCGTTCATCTGCGCATGCATCGGTGCAGGCTGCGGCGGTGCCTTCGTGAAGTTCTTTGAGGTGCGCGCCATCGGTCAGGGTCTGACCGGTGTGCTTGGCCTGCTCATCGTTACGCCTGAGACTCTCGTGTGGTATGTGGCTGGTAATCTCATCGCCTTTATCGTGCCGATCGTCTTGATCTTTGCCTACAACAAGGCAAAGGGCGTTCCGACCACCGATGAAGAGGGCGCTGGTGCTGGCTTCGATGTCAGCTTCTAGTTGAGCCGTTCAGCGTAATGTGCGGATAAGTCCATTTGAGGAAGGGCGCTCGGCTCGTGCGAGTCGAGCGTCCTTCCCTATAGACGAGAAAGTCAATGGCGATGTTTAATCAAAAAAATAAGGTGACACGCGCGGACTATGAGCAGTGGCGTGCCGGACAGGATGAGACGGCTGGTCGCATCGCGTCCGACCCCGATAGGCTCCTGTTCCATGTGGAGCCTGAGCTTGGCTGGCTCAACGACCCCAACGGTTTGGTTCAGATTGGTGATACGTATCACATCTATCATCAATACGATCCGTTCGATGCTGCGCATGGCGGTCCAGTGCTTTGGAACCATCTGACGACAAAGGATTTTGTGACGTACGAGAATCATGGCTCCGTGCTGTTCCCCGATTCCGATTTGGATTCGAACGGAGCGTATTCTGGTTCTGCCTTTGTACGCGATGGCAAGATTCACTACTTCTATACCGGCAACGTCAAGCATTTTGACCGCGATGATTACGACTACGTGTTGACGGGTCGTGAGCAAAACCAGATTCATATGGTTGCCGAGAATCCCGACGAATTGGGCGAGAAGTGCATAGCTGTTGGACCGGTCGATTACCCCGACGATATCGGTACGCACGTGCGCGACCCCAAGATCCTTGAGCACGACGGTATCTACTACATGGTTCTGGGCGCTCGTACGAAAGACGATCGCGGCTGCGTGCTTGTCTATACCTCGCGCGATCTAGAGGACTGGAACTATGCGACGCGTATTGAGCTGGGCGAGAAGTTTGGCTTTATGTGGGAGTGCCCCGATCTGTTCGAGCTCGATGGTGAGCTTATTCTCGTTTGCTGTCCGCAGGGTGTGCCTGCCGATGGATGGCGTTACCGCAATCCGCATCAGTGCGTGTGGTTCTCCATCGAGGCCGATTGGGAGGCGCCGAGCTTTAAAATCGTCGGGCAGGGCATGCCCCCGATGGTCGATGCCGGTTTTGATTTCTATGCTCCGCAGTCCTTTGAGGATGCTGCAGGCCGGCGTTTGATGATCGGATGGTCGGGTTGCCCCGACGCGACGGCAGAAAACCCGACGGTGGCGCGCGGGTGGCAGTGCGCGTTGACGGTGCCGCGAGAGCTGAGCATGCGCGATGGTAAGCTCTGCCAGCAGCCGGCGCACGAGATTGAGAGGATGCGCGGCGACTGCGTTCGCGCGACAGGCGGTGAAACCGTTGAGGAGCCGGGCCGCCTGTTTGATGTTGTGGTTTCCTGTGAGGGCGCCAAGATGGTCGAGCTCGAAATCCGCAAGGGTGTCTTTGTGCGCTATGCAGACGGGATGCTTACCCTCGACATGGGTGACGAAGGCTATGGGCGCGACCAGAGGTCGATCGAGCTCAGCGAGCTTCGCGACCTGCGCGTGCTTTCGGACACTACGATGGTCGAGATTTTTGCAAATGGCGGCGAGGCGGCACTTACGAGCCGTACCTATTCGCCGGCGGTTCCGGCGATGGGGTTGCATGCCGAGAGTGCGGCGTCGATGGATTTCTACCGCCTCGCGCATTAACCATGCGTGAGACACGATTGGACTTGCTGGGCGGAATGTGTTGCAGTTGCCGCAGCGAACTACCGTTTATCGCGTATAGCTACCGTTTGCGGGATAAGTAACACTCATTTATAAACCGTGTAAAATCTCAGCCAAGCACGGAGTTTTCCAGGGAGACGCTGTCCTTTGTTATGTGCAAGGGACGGCGTCTCTTTGGCGCTTGGACGCCGTTGTGCAACAGTGCGGCGGCGCGTGCCATGTATTGAAAAACCAATGTCGAGATGGGTCGTGATAAGAATGGGCAAGTACGTAATCGTGGTTGAATCTGGTTCGGATGTGACGCCAGAGCTCTGCGAACGCTACGGCATCGTGCGCGTGCCCATGCATGTCACGATTGGTGACGAGACCGTCGAGGACGGCTCGATCGATCCGCTCGAGATTTATTCGCGCTGCAACGAGTTTGGCGTGATGCCCAAGACCAGTGGCTGCGCACCGGCAGATTTCTCCCGTGTGTACGACCGCATTCACGCCGAGCAGCCCGACGCGACTATTCTGCATCTCGCGTATTCCGAGGCCACGACCTGCTCGCATCAGTCCTCAAAGATTGCGGCCCAGGGGCGCGACTACGTGTTCTCCATGGACACGCGCTTTGTCTCGGTGGGCCAGTCGCTCGTTGTCGTCGAGACCGCCAAATACATCGAGGCTCACCCCGATGCCACCGTCGACGAGATCTTTGCATTTACGAACTCCGTCATGGACCGCGTGCTGTTGGGCTTTGTTCCTACGGACCTTGCCTTCCTTAAGGCGGGCGGTCGCTTGTCCAACGTCGCGTTCCTAGGCGCCCATCTGCTCAAGATTAAGCCCTGCATTGAGGTGACGGGCGGCAAGTTCGTGGCGACTAAGAAGTTCCGCGGCTCTATGCTCAAGTGCGCCCGCGCCTTTATTGACCACATGGTTGCCAAGGGCGAGATCGACTACTCGCACATTGGCCTGGCGTATTCGGTGGGCCTTTCCCAGGAGCTGCGCGACGACATGGAGGTCTATGCGCATGACCTGGGCTTTAAGGATATTACCTGGACTCAGGTTGGCGGTGTCATCTCGAGCCATTGCGGCCCGACCGCCTTCGGTGCGGTGCTCACGCTTAAGGCGTAAGGCCTGGCGTCTATCGATTTCTATTGCCTCGGCGACGGGCGGGTTGTGACAACCTTCCCGCCGCTTTTGCGTGAAGTAAAATAGGACGACCTAATTGACCCCTAAACCGTTTTGCCATCATGCGTATGGGCTAGAATGGCTCTGACATTTATGTAACTAAAACCAATGAGAGGCAAGGTAGCGGGAATGGCTGAGATGACGCTCGAGGGTGTGGACGCTCGTCCCGAGGACTCTGCGTTTGCCCTGGGCCGCGTGCATTCGATTGAGACGATGGGTACGGTCGACGGTCCCGGCATCCGCTTTGTGGTGTTTGTTCAGGGCTGCCCCATGCGCTGCGCGTATTGCCACAATCCCGATACCTGGTCGGTTAACGGCGGCACCATGGTGACCGTCGAGCACCTGATGGACGAGTTCCAGAGCAACCATGAGTTTTACCGCAGCGGCGGTATTACGGTATCCGGCGGCGAGCCGCTCCTGCAGCCTGAGTTTTTGGCCGACCTGTTCCGCGCCATGCACAACAACCCCGATGGTCGCGTGCACACCTGCTTGGATAGCTGCGGCTATGCGTTCGACCCCGCGCATCCCGAGAAGTTCGATGCCGTACTCAACGAGACCGATATGGTGCTGCTCGACATTAAACACGCCGATCCCGTCGAGCATAAAAAGCTGACCGGTTGCGATCCCGCACGCATTCTGGCGTTTGGTGATGAGCTTGCGCGCCGCAAGATTAAGGTCGTTATCCGCCACGTGGTGGTGCCGGGCATTACCGATACGGTTGAGGAGTGCGAGGCGCTCGGCCGCCTCATCGCCCCGTGGCACAACGTGGTGGGCCTGGAAATGCTGCCGTATCACACGATGGGTGTCGTCAAGTACGAGCAATTGGGCATTCCCTATAAGCTCGAGGGCGTTCCACAGATGGATACCGCGCGCATGCCCGAGCTGCGCAGCGCCGTCATGACGGGCATGAAAAAGCGCCGCGCGGAACTCAAAAACGCCATCGGCTAGCGAGCCATTTTCTCCCCCAAGGGCACTCATTGGGGACAGACTTAAATGAGTGCCCCCGGGCACCTAGTTGATTGCTAAAGAGCCCCGTCAAGTTGCGGTGGAATAGTTCTTGTGTATCGGCTTATGCCGCCCAAACAGGAACTATTTCACCGCAAGTGCAATTTGGGTAGAGATGCGCAACAGAACCGCGCCATTTGGATAAATACGCTTGTGGTTTCTTTAAAAACACCTTAAACGCCGCTGAATATCTTTGGAAAGAAATGCCTGCTCGGTATTATGCTGCTCGTATATAAACGGTAGCAGTCAGGAGACCACGTGCGAAACAACGCATCGCGGGACGAGTATGTGCCGCAGCATGGCAGCAGATATGAGACGAAGGGCACGCCTTCGCGTGGCCTCGCTGCCACTCGCATCCGCGTGACGAAGATTGCCGCCATTGGGATGCTAACGTTGGCGGTTATTATCCTCGGAATTACCGCCAAAACCTACGCGTCGGAGCGAATGGCACACTCAGATGCGTCAACGGTACAGATGCAAAACAAAAAGGTCTCTGAAGCTAAAGCCACCGCAAGTCAAACCCTGTCGACAGCGAGCCTTAAGACGAGGCTTTCGAAGGCGGACTTTAACGATATTCCCTCAGGCGATACCGTGCAGACCTTCTCATTGGTTGATGATCAGATCCCCGCCCTGGAGGATGGGAGCCTCGCCGCGCTCCAAGATGCCCTTGATCAGGCCCAGGAATTGGGCGATGTGGGCGTGGTGTTTTACGATTTGTCGAGCGGCAAGGGCGTGACGTATAACGCCGATGTCGAGGTTTACGGCGCGAGTAGCTACAAGGCACTCTATGCGTTGTACATCTGCGAATCCCTGGTCGAGACGGGTCAGGTCTCACTCGATGATTCCCTTGGCACCTATGGTGGCTATAACATGGGCTGGCAGACGGTGCGCGACCTAATCGAGGCCGCGGTCGTTAATTCGGATAACGATTCGTTTATTGCGTTACGCGCGGCGTTTGACCATGCCGGTTACGAGGATTGGATTGTCAGTCTTGGCATCGATTACGATACCGCGCTCGATCCGATGAGTGATTTTCCCACCTATTGCCCGCGCACCTCGACCAAGTTGTGGCGCGAGATGAGCGAGTATTTGAGCTGTGGCAGCGAGG
Source organism: uncultured Collinsella sp. (assembly GCA_902495085.1). Taxonomy (GTDB): domain Bacteria; phylum Actinomycetota; class Coriobacteriia; order Coriobacteriales; family Coriobacteriaceae; genus Collinsella. The sequence continues at coordinate 11,985 of CABUWA010000002.1, forward strand.
CCTCCCAGTGGTTATCTGAACTGTTGTCATCAACATCGCGCTCATTTATCCGTGATGGGATTGCGGACGACCAAGCCTTGGTGCGCAACAAGGCAGGCTGGATTAGCGAGGATGGTTGCTATTCGACATGCGATGCGGGCCTTATCGACATCGATGGCCGTACCTATGTCATGAGCATCATGACATCGATGCCGTGGAGCGACCACTCGAGCGAGGCTGTGGCCGCGATTGCAAAGGCGCTCTTTGATGTGCGGTCCTCGTTGGCCTAGCGACTTCGTAAAAAGTGAAAGATCCAAAATGCTGGTACCATACCGTGGATAAGCAATTTGTACGGATTTGGGGGATGGCATGGCAACCATCGCGATCATAGGCGCACTCGAAAAAGAGGTTGCGCAGATTAAGGAAGAACTGAGTGGCGCGCATGAGGCGCAGGAGGCGGGCTTGACCGTTGTGAGCGGCGAGCTTGACGGTCTGACGGTGGTCGCCACGACCGCTGGCATGGGTACCGTGAACGCCGCTGCCGCAACGCAGCATCTCATCAGCAAATACGCTCCGCAGGCCGTTGTGTTTTCGGGTATCGCGGGAGGCCTAAACCCTAAACTGCATATTAACGACGTGGTTATAGGCAAGTGCCTGCGCTATCTTGATACCGATACGGCACTCATCGCCGAGTCTGCGCCGGGGCTCGAGGAGTTTGTCTCGACGCCGGCGTTGGCTGATGTTGCCGCCGCCGTGCTTGCCGAGCATGGATTTGTGGATGCCTCGGCGGATAAGACTTCTACTGAGAAGGACCCCAAACAGTTCCTGTGTGGCACTATCGCCACGGGTGACCGCTTTGTTACGGGTGACGCCATGCGTAACGCTGCTATTGAGGCCACGCATGCCGATTGCGTCGAGATGGAGGGCGCGGCAATTGCGCACATCGCGGCCAAGAATGGTGTCGATTGCCTGGTGCTGCGCGCTATCAGCGATAATTGTGACGAGGCATATGACGCGTTTTGTGAGCGCGAGTTCGATCTGGATGAGTACGCTCGTACCGCGAGCGGCATCACGCTGGACATCGTTCGTCGTATCGCCGCCGCGTAATAGCGCGCCCGTTTTGTAAAAACCTACGACCAAGGAGTGTCCATGGCCGATTCCATTAACTACCAGCTTGCCAAGTTCGTTGCCAGCTATGGCAAGGTTTCGCAGATTCCCGAGTCCACCTGCCCCGAGGTGAGCTTCGTCGGCCGCTCCAACGTGGGCAAGTCGTCAATCATGAACAAGCTTTTTGGCCGCAAAAACCTGGTCAAGGTTTCGAGCGCGCCGGGCAAGACGAGCAACATCAACTTCTTTGAGGCTGACGACGTGCACTTCGTCGACCTGCCGGGCTATGGTTTCGCCCGTCGTTCCAAGGCCGAGCGCGACCGTTGGGCCGAGCTCATCGGCGACTTCTTCGACTCCGAGCGCAGCTTTAACCTGGTTGTATCGCTGGTGGACATTCGCCACGACCCGAGCAAGCTCGACCATGACATGATCGACTACCTGCAGGGCAACGAGTTCAACTTTATCGTCTGCCTCACCAAGGCCGACAAGCTCAGCCGCACCCAACAGGCCCGCCAGGCAGCAGCCATCAAAAAGCAGCTCAACGTCCCTGCCGAGAACGTGATCATCACAAGCTCCCAGACCGGTACCGGCATCGACGAGCTCAAAAAGCACATCGCCGAAGCCTGCCTCTAGTAAGGGCTCCAGCCTAGCAAGAGCCCCTATCAATAAAAAGCCATAATTTCAGCCCGGCGCCCCTTCAAAGCGTGGGTCCCTGTAGACATCGCTAGCTACGTTGCCATAGGGCCACCCGGGGGCATCCCCTTAAAAACATTCCGCAGCACGAGGCCCGCTTATCCGCAGCTCCGAAGGAGCAGGATAAGCGGGCCTCAAGTGCGAGGACGTTTTTAAGGGGATGCCCCCGGGTGGCCCGGGCAGACCGATCGACGATGTCTACAGGTACTCGATCTGAGCGCCTTCCGTGTCGCACGTCAGAATGTGCGTGTCGCACTTGGGGAACTGCTCACGCAGCTTGACCTGCAGGAACTTTGCCACGATGGTGTCGTCAGTCACGGCCATGAGGGTCGAGCCGGAGCCGCTGATCCAGATGGTCTTGGCGCCTCCGTTAAGGCAGGTGTCGCGCACGGCGTTGTAGTCGGGGATGAGGCGGCGGCGATAGGGTTCCTGGATGCGGTCGTCGTTGGCGGCGGCAATCAGGTCAAGGTCGCCGGTTTCCAGGCCGCGCGTCATGCCGGCGATGCGGCCCATTTGCCATACGGCGGTGGAGAGTGGAATCTCCTGCGGCACAACCTTGCGCGCTTCGCTCGTATGCACCTCGTAGGGCGGAATCACGGTAATAAAACGCAAGCGATCGCTCACCTCGTAGCGCAGGCACTGGGGCAGCGAGTCGGTCGGCGTAAAGGAGCAGACGGCGCCGCCCAGGATGGCGGGGGCGACGTTATCGGGATGGCCCTCGACCTCGGTGGCAATGCGGACGAGCTCGGCACGGTCGACGGTGTGGCCCGTCAGCGCGGCGGCCGCCATAATGCCGGCGACGACGCAGGTGGAGCTGGAACCCAGGCCGCGGGCGACGGGCACGTCGGTTTGAATGTCGATGGCAACGGGGAAAGCCGGCTCGCCCCACGCGGCCAGAGCATCGACAAAGCTCACATAGACCAGGTTATTCTCGTTTTGGAACTCCTCGGGGCAGCCCGTGATGGTGAGCTTGTCGGCGCGCTCGAAGGTGAAGTGCGAGTAGAGGCTGACGGCCATGCCGAGGGTGTCGTAGCCGATGCCTAGGTTGGCGCTGGTTGCTGGGACGGTGATTTTGATCATGTGGGTCCTCCTGGGCGGGTCTGGCCGTTTAGTTCGCTGCTCGGGCAGTCCTGGCTCGCTCGGAAAGCACATTAAGTGCTTTCCGGCTCGTGCGGAACTCGCGACGAACTAAACGGCCAGACCCGCTCGCATGCTCGTCATCATCCCGAAAGCTAAATAAAAAGAAGGTGCGCCGGCTTTCGCCGGCGCTTAATAAGGGGTTTAGTTGGTAGCCATCTTTTTTGCAGCCTGCTCTACGTAATTGGCCATGTCGGCTACGTCGCAGACGTCTTCGAAGCGGACGGGTTTGGATTCGAGTTCGGCGAGCTGGGTCGGGGCGACCGTGTTGGTGGCCTGCTCGAGTACACGCATAGCCTCAAAATCATCCTCGGGAACGTCGAGGCCCAGGGCGTCGCAGCAGGCGCGCGGGAACTTGTAGGGGCTGGCGGTCGAAAGCAGCACGCGGGCCTTGGCGCCTTCGGCGGGAGCGACCTGCTCAAAGACGTGATAGCCGCAAGCGGTGTGCGGGTCGATCACGTAGCCATTTGCGTCCCAGCAGCTCTTGATGGCAGCGCGGACCTCGTCCTCGCTGGCCCAACCGCAGCCAAAGACGCTCTGAATCTTTGCCAGCAGGTCGGCGGGAACCTCGTAGCGACCAGTCTGTGCCAGCTGCTCCATAAGGCCGGCAACGAGTTCGCAGTCGCCATCGGACAGGAAGTAGAGCATGCGCTCGAGGTTGGAGCTGATGAGGATATCCATCGACGGCGAGATGGTCGTGAAGAACGGGCGGTTACGGTCGTAAACGCCGGTGGTCAGGAAGTCGGCAAGCACGTTGTTCTTGTCGCTCGCCACGACGAGCTTGGCGACGGGCAGACCCATGCGCTTGGCGTAGTAGCCGGCCAGGATATCGCCAAAATTGCCGGTCGGTACGCAGAACTCCACGGCGTCGCCGGCCTCGATGGCGCCGGCGCGCAGCAGCTGCGCATAGGCGGCAAAGTAGTAGACGACCTGCGGTACCAGGCGGCCGACGTTGATGGAGTTGGCGCTCGAAAGCACCGTGCCGGCGGCCTCCAGACGCTCGGCAAGCTCCTTATCAGCAAAGATGCGCTTGACGGCGCTCTGGGCGTCGTCAAAGTTGCCGCGGATACCGCAGACGGCGACGTTGTCGCCCTCCTGCGTGGACATCTGCAGGTTCTGGACGCGGCTGACCTTGCCCTCGGGATAAAAGACGGTGATGCCTGTGCCCGGAGCGTCGGCAAAACCGGCGAGCGCGGCCTTGCCGGTGTCGCCCGACGTGGCGGTGACGATCATGATGCGCTCGGCGCCGCCGTCCTTGGCGGAAGTGCGGGCCATGAGGCGGGGGAGCATCTGCAGGGCGACGTCCTTGAAGGCACTCGTGGGACCGCCAAAGAGCTCCATCACATAGGTCTGAGGGGCGTCGGCGCCCGGCGCAGCGTCGAGTTTGACGAGTGGCGTAACCTCTTCACTCGCGAACGTGCCGCGGTATGCCTCGTCGACACACGCCGAAATTTCTTCGGCCGTGTAATCATTCAGTAACATTCCCAACACATCTTGAGCGATTTCAAAGTACGATTTATCTGCAAGCGAGCTGATATCGACCTGCTGGGTGCCGAGCTCGTCCGAGACAAACAAACCCCCGTCGGGAGCGATGCCGGTGCGGATTGCCACCTTACTTGAGCACGATAAAGTGCGTCCTCGTGTACTATGATAAGTTCCCATATAACACTGCTCCTCGGATGCCTTGGTCCCAATCGGTGAAACCATGGTATCAGAGCACGCAAAATAGGTTCGCAGAGGCTTTTTAGAAAGGTAACCTCCAGCCCATGATTAAGATTGCCAAGTTTGGCGGCTCGTCGGTCGCCGACGCCGAACACTTTAAGAAGATTAAGGCCATCGTCGATGCCGACCCGGCTCGCCGTTTTGTGGTGGTTTCCGCCTGCGGTCGCCGCTTTAAGGGCGACACCAAGGTGACTGACCTGCTCTACCTGGTTAATGCGCACGTTAAGTACCACGTGTCGTGTGAGGAGCTGCTCGAGGACATTGGCCAGCGCTACTTTGATATTGCTGACGAGTTGGAGCTTACCTATCCCATCCGCGAAGAGTTTGCGGCCTTTGCCGAGCGTGCTCGCTCCGGTGGCTACTCTACTGAGGAGCTTGTGAGCCGTGGCGAGTACTTCACCGCTCGCCTGATGGCCGAGTACTTGGGTCTGCCGTTCCTGGACGCCGCGACGGTTGTGGCGTTCCATCACGACGGTACGCTAAGCATGAATCGCACCTCCGAGCTGGTGCAGGAGTACGGCCAGCAGGGCGGCTTTGTTATGCCCGGTTTCTACGGCGCGACGCGTGAGGGCCAGATCAAGCTGCTCGATCGTGGCGGCGGCGATATCTCGGGTTCGATTCTGGCCAAGTGCCTGGGCGCCGACCTGTACGAGAACTGGACCGACGTCTCGGGTTTCTATTCTGCCGATCCGCGTATTGTTCCCGAGGCTCAGCCCATTGCGCGCGTTACCTACGAGGAGCTGCGCGAGCTTTCGTACATGGGCGCGAGCGTCCTGCACGAGGAGGCCGTGTTCCCCGTGCGTGAGGCGGGCATTCCGCTGGTCATCAAGAACACCAATGCGCCGCAGGACCCCGGCACCATCATTAGCGAGACGGCTGATGAGGGTGAGGCGGAGCCCATCATTACCGGCGTGACCGGCAAGCGCGGCTTTGTCGCCATCAACGTTGCCCGCGACCGCACCAAGCCCCGCGTCGGCTTTATGCGCCGTGCGCTTTCGGTGTTCGAGCGCTATGACGTTTCCGTCGAGCACATGCCCACCGGTGTCGACCGCTTTGGCGCCGTGGTGCAGGAGCAGGATGTGCACGACTCGCTTTACTCGCTCGTGGGCGACATTCAGCAGGAGGTCGAGCCGCTCGAGATCGAGGTTGTCGAGGGTCTGGCACTTATCGCGACCGTCGGCCGTAACCTGCGCGGTCGTGCCGGCATTTCTGGTCACCTGTTTGGCATGCTTGGCCAGGCCGGCGTGAGCGTGCGCATGATCTCGCAGAGCTGTGACGAGATCAACATCATTATCGGTGTCGAGGAGAAGGACTTCGACTTGGCGATTCAGACCATTTACCGTGCCTTCTCCGACGAAAACGGCATTGTGAAGGTCTCCGACCTGGAGGCTCCCACGCCGGTCGACCCCGCTCTGGCCGCGCTCAAAAAATAGCGACTGCTTGGTAGATTTTTGGGTCGTGTTTCAAAAATCTACGGTGGGGCGTTTCATTTCGGTTTCGTTTCGACGGGGCGGGTTTCGTGCCCGCCCCGTTCTTGTATACACTGGCAACAATAATTGGCCTGCTCGGCATGCGGGCAAAAGCCACAGCCTTTAAAGGGGGAAGCATGAAACAGTACACGGTTGCTATTTTGGGCGCGACGGGAGCCGTGGGCACCCAGATGCTCGAGTGCCTCAACGAGCAGGAGTTTCCGGTTGGCAAGCTCAAGCTGCTGGCAAGTGCACGCTCCGCGGGCAAAACCGTTGAGTTCCGCGGCGAGCAGGTTGTGATTGAGGAGGCTTGCCCCGAGGCCTTTGAGGGCTGCGACATCGTGCTTGGCGCCGCCGGCGACGATATCGCGAAGGAGCTACTGCCCGAGGCCGTCAAGCGCGGCGCTGTCGTGGTCGACAACAGCCATGCCTTCCGCATGGATCCCGAGGTGCCGCTGGTCGTGCCCGAGATCAATGCCGACGACATCAAGTGGCATCACGGCCTTATCGCCAACCCCAACTGCGCGACCATTATCGGCCTGGTTCCCACGTGGCCGCTGCATCAGCTCGCTGGTGTGAAGCGCATGGTCGTGTCCACGTATCAGGCAGCTTCGGGCGCCGGTGCCCCCGGTATGGCCGAGCTCGAGGCTCAGCTGGCAGCCTTGGGCCGTGGCGAGGAGATTCCCGAGCCGCGCGCTTTTGCCGCCCAGCTGGCGAGCAACCTGATTCCGCAGATTGGCGGCGTCAAGGAGGAGGGCTTTACCTCCGAGGAGATGAAGCTGCAAAACGAGGGCCGTAAGATTATGCATCTGCCCGAGCTGCGCGTGAACTGCACCTGCGTGCGCGTGCCCGTGTTGCGTTCGCACTCCGAGAGCATTACGCTCGAGTTTGAGCGCGATATTACGGTCGAGGAGGCTCGTGCTGCGCTGGCTGCCGCTCCCGGCGTCAAGCTGGTCGACGACATGGGCGCCGAGGATGCGCACGATCGCTTCCCCATGCCGATGGATACGTCCGACCAGGACCTGATTTGGGTCGGTCGCGTGCGTCGCGACATCTCGAACCCCGAGGCTGCGCGCGGCATCACCTTCTGGTGCTGCGGCGACCAAATCCGTAAGGGCGCGGCAACCAACGCCGTCCAGATCGCTAAGCTGCTCTGCGAGTAGTGTGACCTGTCCGGCGGGGGCCGGGCTTAGTTTTCAGAACGTCCTCGACCATGTGTGGCGCCTTGTCCTGCTCCTTCGGAGCCGCGGACAAGGCGCCACACTGGTCTGCGGAGTGTTCTGAAAACTAAGCCCGGCCCCCGCCTGCGGTGACGCTGTTGCGAGCGGCCTGCGATGGGGTCGTTGTTGGTTGGGACCGCTGGGCTGATGTGGGGGCGCGCGGCTGTTGCGGGCCCTGGTCCCGGCGGCGGCCTCGGCGCTTTGCGCCTGCCGCCTTGGGTGACTGTGGAGCGCGGCCGGCAGCTGCGGCGCGTTCGCGCCTGCTGCCTGGGGGTGACTGCGGGGCCGTGACGGCAGCCGCGGCGCGCTGCGCCTGCTGCCTGAGGTGACTTTGGGGTTGGGGTGAATCGGGGTCTAATACTTTTCCGTGAAGTGAACGACCTTATTTGGACCCCCGAAGCATTGGCATATTTTGACCGCTATTTCCTGCGGTTTTGCAGCGCGAATCCTGCGGTTTTTTGGTCTAAAGGTGCGGATGCTCCGGGGCTTCATTTTTACTCGTTCACTTCTCGGGAAAGTATTAGAGCTCAGCTGATAGAGGTACCGCTCTGGCGTCGATGCCCCGCGTCTTCTTCGCTTGATTGGGGAAAACAGCCTCGCTTAAGCAATTGCGAGCCCGCCCAGACGTATCTGCGGGGTTGTCTGCACAATTCGCGGTATTATGTTTGCGAAGTTTTGAAAGGAGCCGCTGGTGGTCACGACGACGTTTGCTTCGCCTTTGGGCGAAATATTGCTTGCCGCTGATGGCCGCGGTTTGACAGGGCTTTGGTTTGAGGGGCAGGAGCACTTTGGCTCCACGCTTCTCAAAGAAGATCCCGAACATGTTGAAGGCGCCGATGCGGTTTCCGGTACTGGTGGCATGTCGTCGGTAAGTCCCGCAAATGGTGCGGCTACTTCGGTGCTTGAGCGTTCTTGGGCTTGGCTGAATGCTTATTTTGCAGGGCAGGAGCCTCGGTTTACGCCGCCGTTGCATATGATTGGCACGGCGTTTCAGCGCGAGGTTTGGTTTGAGCTGCTTTCTATCCCGCGTGGCGAGGTCGCTACGTATGGCGAGATCGCTTTGCGTGTTGCGGCTCGACATCGTGTGCCGGGAAACGAGGCTCCCGTTGTGTCTCCCCGGGCTGTGGGGGCTGCGGTCGCCCGCAATCCCATTTCGATTATCGTGCCGTGCCATCGCGTGGTTGCCGCCGACGGCTCGCTTAACGGATATGCCGGCGGGCTTGATCGCAAGGAGTGGCTGCTTCGGCTTGAGGGCGCGTACGAGGAGTAACGCTCGAACACTTTGCATAGCCAAGACGCCGTGAAAGAACGAGTCGCCGTCTTTTCGCGACCGGCATGCGTGCCAGCGCTCGGCATCTGAGCCTTAAGTTTGGTTAAGCCATATCCTGCGTATTTGAAAACGCGCAGTTTGAGCAGCTAAGGCTGCGCTAAGACGGCTGGCGGTGCGCTATCATCGGCGGTATCGAAACTTGTATAGCCGTGCGCCAAAGGAACAACCATGAAGCTGATGCTTGCCGAAGACGAACCCGGCCTCTCCCGCGCTCTTACCGCGATTCTTCAACATAGCGACTACGTGGTTGACACCGCGCTCGACGGCCTGACGGCGCTCGAATATCTGCTCGCCAACGACTATGACGCCGCAATCCTGGACATCATGATGCCCGGCATGGACGGCATCGAGGTGCTCAAGCGCACGCGTGAGGCCGGCAAGCGCCTGCCCATCATCATGCTTACGGCCAAAAGCGAGGTGTCCGATAAGGTCGAGGGCCTGGATGCCGGTGCCAACGATTACCTGACCAAGCCGTTTGCCGCTAAGGAGCTGCTTGCGCGTATTCGTGCCATGACGCGTGCCGCGACGGCAATTGACGCCACGACGCTCAGCGTGGGCAACGTGCGTCTCGACACGGCATCGTGCACGCTCGTTGGCCCTTTGGGCGAGGAGCACCTGGCCAATCGTGAGTTTCAGCTTATGGAGCTCTTTATGCGCAACGCCGGCACGCGCATGCCCACCGAGCGTCTGATGCTCGGGGTTTGGGGTGAGGACGCGCCCGAAGGCGCCAATGTGGTGTGGGTCTACATCTCGTACCTGCGCAAAAAGCTGACGGGGCTTGGTGCCAATGTGGCCATCCGCGCGTCGCGCAACCAGGGATATTCGCTTGAGGTTGTCGAGGAAGGCGAGCAGGCGTGAGCGTACGCGCGTGGTGGAAGCGCGCGAGGGCAAAGCTCGGCATGGGTACTGACTCGGGTAATCCGGGACGCGCCGACACAGCTAGCGCAATGGGCCGCCGCCTGCGTCGCAAGTTCATCCTGGTTGCCATGGGTGCCGTGACCGTGGTGCTCACGCTCATTATTGCCGGCATCAACGTCGTCAATTATTCGCATGTCTGCAAGATGGCCGACGCTCGCCTGGACTATATCCTGGCGGGCAAGGACGGTATCGATTGGGGGGACGAGCCTAAAGACGATCCCGCTAATGGCAAGGATGCCGGCGATAGCCAGGCGGGCGTTCGCATCAGGCACTTCGAAGGCATGACGGCGGAGTCTCCCTTCGACACGCGCTACTTTACGGTGACGATTGACGCCGGACAGGTTGCCGATGTCAACACGGCCCGCATTGCCGCGGTGGGCGCCAAGCGTGCTGCACGCATCGCGGCAGGACTATATTCCAAGGGTTGGACCTCGGGCTTTTCTGGTAACTACCGCTATACGGTTACGGTTCAAGACGATGAGACCACCTATGTGTTCGTGGACTGCTCGCGTGAGCTTGCAAGCTTTCATTCGTTTTTGAGCGCGAGCGTGGCAATCAGTTGCATTGGCTGGCTGGCGGTGCTGGCAATTGTGGCGGGTGCCTCGGGCGCGGTGATTCGACCGATGGTCGAGAGCTACAGCAAGCAAAAGCGCTTTATTACCGATGCAAGCCACGAGATCAAGACGCCGCTGGCCGTGATCGACGCCGCTAACGAGGTACAGGAAATTGAGAGCGGCGAGAGCGAGTGGACGCAGAGCATTCACGAACAGGTTGCACGGTTGGCGGCGCTCACGGAGCGTCTGGTGTTTTTGGCTCGCATGGACGAGGGTTCGGCGGGCTTTACCATGACATCGATCGATCTTTCGGAGGCAGTGGGCAAGGCGGCGGCGCCGTTTGAGTCGGTGGCGGTTTCGCGTGGCAAGCGTCTGTCGACTTCGATTGCGAGCGGCGTGCAGGCCCATGCCGATGCCGCAGCAGTGGCGCAGGTTGTTGAGCTGCTGCTGGACAACGCCACATGCTATGCGAGCGAGGGCAGCGTGATTGAGCTGAGCCTGCGCGCCGTTTCACGCGGTGCGGGCAAAGGTTCGGCCGAGCTTGTCGTATCGAATGCCGTGGACGAGCTACCCGAAGGCGACTTGGATCGATTGTTCGATCGCTTCTATCGTGCGGACGTGTCGCGCAGCTCCAAGACAGGTGGCTCGGGCGTGGGCCTATCCGTGGTACGAGCCATCGCCGAAGCCCATGGCGGGAGCGCTTCTGCCTGCGGCCACGGCAACCAGATTACCTTCACCGTCCGCCTCTAAAACCTACCAAAATAAACCTGTCCCTTTTTGGTCGGTGCGAAATGGGTAATACTAAAGAGTTATCCGACCAGATGGGAATTAATCGATGGCTTATATCGAATTCAAAGACGTCATCAAGGCGTACGGCGAGGGCGATGCCCGCATTCACGCGCTCGACGGCGCGAGCTTTACCGTTGAGCGCGGTGAGCTCGCCATTATCCTGGGCGCCTCGGGTGCCGGCAAGACCACGGCGCTCAACATCCTGGGCGGCATGGATACGGTAACCTCCGGCACCGTGACGGTGGACGGGCGCGACGTGAGCTCCGCCAACGAGGCGCAGCTCGTGGAATACCGCCGTGCCGACGTCGGCTTTGTCTTCCAGTTCTACAATCTGGTCCCCAACCTGACGGCGCTCGAAAACGTTGAGCTCGCGGCGCAAATCTGCCCCGATTCGCTCGATGCCGAGCAAACGCTTTGCCAGGTTGGCCTGGGTGAGCGCCTCGCCAACTTTCCGGCGCAGCTTTCGGGCGGCGAGCAGCAGCGCGTGTCCATTGCACGTGCACTGGCCAAGAACCCCAAGCTGCTTTTGTGCGACGAGCCCACGGGTGCGCTCGACTACAAAACCGGTAAGCAGATTTTGCAGTTGCTGCAGGACACCTGCCGCAAGCAGGGCATCACGGTCATTATCATCACGCACAACTCCGCGCTCGCGCCCATGGCCGATCGTCTGATCCGCTTTAAGAGCGGCCGCGTGGAGAGTGAGACGGTCCAGCAAAATCCCGTGCCTATCGAGACGATCGAGTGGTAGCGCCCATGGACCAACATCGCCAAAACAGCCAAAACCACGATACGGAGCACGCAGGCCACGACGGGGAGTTCGCGACCTACCGCACTGCCCAAAGTTCAAACGATATGGTCCCGACGGTTTTTCGCCGTGGCATCTACCGCACAATCCGAGGCAGTCTTAAGCGCTTCTTGTCAATCGTGGTCATCACCGCGCTTGGCGTGAGCGTGATGTGTGGTCTTAAGGCGGGCTGCGAGGATCTGCGCGATTCGGTTGACGCCTACTTTGACCAGCAGAGTGTCTATGACATTAACGTGCAGTCGACCTATGGCCTTACGCGCGACGATCTTGCGGCTATCCAAGAGGTCGACGGCGTCGAGACGGCCGAGGGTATCTACACCGAGACCGCCTACACCGCCGTGGGCACAACACGCGAGCGCGTGATCGTGCAAAGTCTTTCCAAGGAGAATATCGATCAACCGGTGCTGGTGAGCGGTGATTTGCCCGAGAGCGCCGATGAGGTCGCGGTGACTTCGAAGTTCCTGAAGGCTTCGGGCAAAAAGCTCGGCGATACGGTGAGTTTTGCCGCCAATGACGCGAGCTCGTCGAACCAAAGTGCCAAGGACCAGTTTGCCGCGGGCGATTACACCATTACGGCCGAGGTCCTCGATCCCACCGACGTGAGCTCCGACTCGACAGTCAACGCCTTTCGCGCTGCTTCGGCTGCGGACTATAAGTTCTATGTGAACGAGGACGCCGCGACATCTTCTTCCTACTCCTCGGTCCACGTGATCGTCGAGGGAGCCAAGAGCCTCAGCTCCTATTCGGACGCCTACACGACAAAGATCAACGAGGTCAAGGGCAATATCGAGAAGATCCGCGAGGAGCGTGAGATGGCACGTGCTCAGGAGTTGACGGTTGACACGCCGGCAAGCTTAGATGCGGCCGAACGCCAGGCGAATATGCTCTTTGGGATTGAACAGGGCAACATCGACCGTATGGCCGAGGGCAGCGAGGAGCGCGTCCAAGCTCAGGCCGAGTTGGACCAGCGCCGCGCCGCCGCCAACCAACAATTCGCCGATGCCCGCGCCGAGCTTTCCGATCTAGGCGAATGTACGTGGTACATCCAGGACCGCGGCAATATCGCAAGCTACTCGAGCGTGGAAAGCGATAGCTCGTCAATTGAGGCCATCGCCACGGTGTTCCCGTTTATCTTCTTTATCGTCGCCGTGCTCATCAGCCTTACCACCGCTACGCGCATGGTCGAGGAGGAGCGCACGCTTATTGGCCTGTACAAGGCGCTCGGCTATTCACGTGGGCGTATTCTGTCCAAATACGTGGACTACTCGCTGTGGGCTTGTCTGATCGGCGGCGTGCTCGGCAACATCATCGGCTTTGTGGGCCTGCCGCTGTTCCTGTTTACGGTGTTCGACGACATGTACTCGCTGCCCCAGATGCTGCTTTCGTACGACATCGTGTCGTCGCTCGTGTCGGTGGCGCTGTTTGCCGTGGGCGTGGTGGGCGCTACGATTATCGCCTGCCGCCACGAGATGGCCGAGACCCCAGCCTCGCTTATGCGTCCCAAGGCCCCGCGCGCCGGCTCGCGTATCTTGCTCGAGCGCATCGGCTTTATCTGGCACCGTATGGGCTTTTTGAACAAGGTGGCAGCACGCAACCTATTCCGCTATAAAAAGCGCGCCTTTATGACCATCTTCGGTATCGCCGGCTGCACGGCGCTCGTGATCTGCGGCATGGGCATCCGTGACACGTCGGTGGCGCTTTCGCCCAAACAGTACGGGCATATCACGCGCTACGACCTGCTGGCGGTCGCCAATCCCGACGACTTTACTCAGACGTGCGCGGCATTGGATGAGCGCAGCACGGCCAATGATTCCAACGTGACCGTGACCTCGACCCTGCCGATTATGACCGACAACGTTACCTTTACGTTTGGCGGCAAGAGCGAGACCGTGCAGCTGATCGTGGTGCCCGATGACCGCACGGGTGACTTGGGCAATTACGTTCGCCTTGAGGATGAGTCCAAAGAGCCGCTGTCTTTGCGTGACGGAGATGTGTATCTGAGCAAGAGTTCACAGCTGGTGCTGGGGATTCAGCCGGGCGATACAGCACACGTCCAGGATTCGTCGCTCAACGTTGCCAAGGTCAAAGTCAGCGACATTTCGCTCAACTATCTGGGCAACACGCTTTATATGACTCAGGGCACCTATGAGCGCGCGTTCGGTCGAAGCGCACGCCTTAACGGCGTCTTTGTGCTGCTTAAGGGTTCGTCGGCCGACCAGATTGCGTTTAGCAAGAATCTTAAGAGTGACGGCTGGCTCACGATTTCGAGTACGGCCGAGCATTGGGAAAACTATGAAGCGAACTTTACGATTATCAATTCGGTCGTGGTGCTCGTGACCTTTATGGCAGCGTGTCTGTCGTTTGTGGTGGTGTTTACGCTGTCCAACACCAACATCTCCGAGCGCGAACGCGAGCTGGCGACCATCAAGGTGCTGGGCTTCCGCCGTGGTGAGGTGCACCATTACGTCAACAAGGAGACGTTGATTCTCACGGCGATTGGCGCCGCTCTGGGCGTGCCGCTAGGCGGCTTGCTGGCCGAGAGCTTTACCTACATTTTGCAGATGCCGTCGCTGTACTTTGACGTCGAGGTCGAGCCGCTAAGCTACGTGCTCGCCGTGGTGCTTTCCTTTGGCTTTACGTTTATCGTCAATCTCGCCACCAATCGTACCCTCAACAAGATCGACATGGTCGGCGCCCTCAAGAGTGCCGAGTAACCTGTCCTGGGATCCAAGTTCTAGCGAACTGCCGACACGCCCGCAGCAGTGTTTTTGCATAAACCGCTCCGCCAAATGCATACTTTGACGGGGCGGTTGCTACTTGTCTACAGGTACCCCCGGGGGCGGCGTGCAAAATCTGGAGTTTTCAGCATCCCGGAGTCCACGGGTGCGGGAGCGGGCGCACAAAACAGCGCTGGAAACCCTGATTCTGAGTCCCCAACGCCTCGAGGGCCGATCATTTTTTACAGAACGCGGCCTATAGCGCCCGTTTTTCGCCCAAAATCCAGTATGCAGGCACCCTCGGCTGCTGAAAACTCCCAAAAATGCACGCCGCATCCTACCCTAGGCACCCGTAGCTACTCTGCGGGCGCGTGGCCTGATAGTAAGTTGCGGTGGAATAGTTCCTGTTTTATGGCTCTGCTATGCCAAACAGAAACTATTCCAACGCAACATATTGAGAGAGCTCTTGGCTGTTGTGCGTACTGACATTTGTCATGAAATGGCAGGCCATTAGGGGTTGCTACTTGTAGTTGCGGTAGGGTTGGGGCAGATTCTAACTAGAAATGGTGGTCGTTACCGGTTGTTCTCGGCATACTCGGCTCATTCGATTACGGTCGCCACATGAAAGGAACTGCTATGGATCTTGCGATGGCACAGCGCCTCGTCGATCGCCGCAAAGCTGCCAGTCTTTCCCAGGAGGCTCTTGCTGCCCAGTTGGGCGTAAGCCGCCAGGCTGTCAGCAAATGGGAACGCAGCGAATCCTCGCCCGATACTGATAACCTTATTGCACTCGCCGCGCTGTATGATGTGTCACTGGATGAGCTGCTGTATGGGGAAACGGCTAGTGATGTCGACACCTCGGCCGACGATGCCCCTGACGCAAATAATTCTGACGAGGCTGAAGACACCGAGACTTCTACTGAGCACACGAATTGCGGTGATAAGCCACTTGTCGATATTTCTCTCGCACATGGTATCCACGTTATTGATCCCAACAAAGGCGAAGAGGTCCATGTTGGCTGGAATGGTATCCACGTGGCTAACGAGCGCAAGGGTGAAGAGGTCCATGTCGGGCCGGGCGGATTGCATATCGATACGCTAGAGGACGATGGACACAGCGTACATACCAATGCCGACGGCACCGTCACCATCGACGGCGAGACGTTTTCCAGCTGGAAAGAGGCACACGACAAGCTCGACCATCATGGCAAGCATTTCCACACCAAGATCGGTCGCGCATGGAACGAGTTTCCCTTTCCTGCACTTGTCGTCCTCGCCTATCTCGCGCTCGGCATCATCTGCGGCACGTGGGGTATGGGGCTCTTTCTGGTCTTTCTGATTCCCGTCTACGAGGCGATGGGCGACTTTATCGACCGGCATCATCTCTCCAAGCTGATCGGCGTCGTCTATGCAACAGCCGCCATTGCCTGGTTCCTCTATATGTGGCTTTGTTTGGCACAGCCCCATCCCGCATGGGTCATCCTCATCACGATTCCCTTCATAGAGGCACTCATGTGCTGGTGCCGAAAGCAATGGAAGCGCCGCAAACAAGCCTAAGCCGCTCCAACCCGTCAGCAATGCTTGGCCAACGCCGCTCGCCCCTTCCAAGTTGCGGTGAAATACAGACCGTTGAGGACCTTGGAGCGTCTAACAGCCCCTATTTCACCGCAACTCACGAATGGAGCGGGCAATTCCAGCGCAGGAATTGGCATTTAACTCACCGCATGCCGCGAAAAGGGCTCATCTACTACGATGAACTCGATGGGCCCGACCATACCCGCCTTTTTTGAAAATCGACCACCCTTCTACCTGCGGTTTATATTTCACAATGTTCTCCATGGTCGAGGGTGCGGTGGTAAAGGTAGTAGATGAGCCCATTTTGTGGCGTACGGTTCATTCGGCTCATACTCGAAGACCGAAGACCCCCTCATCCACGGCTGTGAGCGAAAATACCAAATAGAATAAAAATCGAATGGCTAAGTCTGTTTGGTGAACGGAGGCAATATGGGCGAGGTAACTGAAAGCGACTGGAAGCTGTTTAAAGAGCTGCTCCCAAAATGGCAAGAAAGCTATATGGAAATGCTCATCGGCCAGTACATCGAGATACTGAACGGTGGCAGTGAAGCGTCCAGTAGATTTTGGGCGTTAGAAAACCGTATCAATAGGGACAAGCTGTCCTCAGGAGTGCTCGCAAACGGTATTCGCCGCAGCACCATGCGTTATGAGATAGCCAACTTGCTTTCCGATAACGTAATCACGCTCGACGACCTAGACGGTTTTACCGAAGACATTAAGAGCTACGCACGACGCTGCATCGGCCGGCAAGAACGCTGAGCGACATGCGCATCCACAGCCGCTGTACTGCATAAACCGCACCGAAAAATGCATATTTCAGCGGGGCGATTGCTTTTGCCCACAGGTACCCCCGGGGGCGGCGTGCAAATCCCGGAGTATTCAGCATCCCGGAGCCCGCGGGCGTGGGAGCGGGCGCGCAAAACTGCGCCGATAGCCTTGATTCTGAGCCCCCGGTGCCTCGAGGACCGATCATTTTTTACAGGATGCGGCCCATAGTGCCTGCCTTTCGCCCAAAATCCAGTATGCAGGTGTCTTCGGCTGCTGAATACTCCCAAAAATGCACGCCGCATCCCACCCTAGGCACCCGCAGCAAGAAGACGAATAGCCTCGGCCTCCCTAGTTGCCGCAGGAGGCCCCAGGGCTTACCTCCCAAATCTTTCCGCAGGACGGAAGGACCCCGCCGCGCGAAGCGCACGGCGGGATCCAGACATGTCCGAGGACGATTTGGGAGGTAAGCCCTGGGGCCTCCGATGGGGGCGGTTCCAGCCGAGGCTATTCGTCGCCGAAGCTGATGCCCAGCGCCTTGGCCTCGCGCACCAGATCGCTCTGGGGGTCGACATACTTGAGCTTGCCGGCGACATCCTCGAGCGGCATGTGGCACATCTTGCCGTCGCGCAGGGCGATCATGTAGCCAAACTCGCCGCGCAGGCAGCCAAGCGCGGCCTCGACGCCGCACTGGGTCGCAAAGATGCGGTCCTGAGCGTCGGGCTGGCCGCCGCGCTGCGTGTGACCGGGGATAGCGACGCGGGTCTCGCGACCGGTCTTGGCCTCGATCTCCTTGGCGATGTCGTAGACGATCGACGGGCTCGTGCGCTCGGCGAGCTTCTTCTTGTACTCCTTCTTGGACAGCGCCGCGTCTTCCTTGGAGATGGCGCCCTCGGCGACGGCCACGATGGTAAAGCGGCTGCCGGTCTCCATGCGATGCTCGATGGTCTTGATGACCTGGTCCATGTCGTAGGGGATCTCGGGAATCAGGATGACGTCCGCGCCACCCGCAACGCCGGCGTACAGCGGGATCCAGCCAACCTTGTGGCCCATGATCTCGATAACGAACACGCGGCCGTGACTCGAGGCGGTGGTGTGGATGTCATCGATGCACTTGGTGGCGACGTCGATGGCGCTCGTAAAGCCAAAGGTCATCTCGGTGCCCCAGGTGTCGTTATCGATGGTCTTGGGCAGGGCGATAACGTTGAGGCCCTCTTCGCGCAGGCGGTTGGCAGTCTTGGTGGAGCCGTTGCCGCCCAGCATAAACAGGCAGTCGAGCTGCAGCTTGTGATAGGTGTGGACCATCGCCGGCACCTTCTCGACGCCGTCGGCCTCGGGAGTGTCCAGACGCTTGAACGGCGTGCGGCTCGTGCCAAGGATGGTGCCGCCGCGGGTGAGGATGCCGCTAAAATCGGCGGGCGTCATGACGCGGAACCTGCTGTAGATAAGGCCCTGGTAGCCGTCCTCAAAACCGTAGATCTCGATAGGTTCTTCACTATTGGTCATAAGCGTTTTGACGATGCCGCGCATGGTGGCGTTGAGCGCTTGGCAGTCGCCGCCACTGGTAAGAAGACCGATCCTAAGCATGGTGAATCCTTCCGGGCAAGTTATAACATGCGCATAAGTTTACCCCCGCACACTGTTGATGCGGGGGTAAAACGTGTTAGTTCAAATGTATAGAAATGTAAGCAACGTCAGGCGAGCGTAAGGACGACGGTGCCAGCTCCTTACAGCGCGAAGGCGTCGACGTCGCCCCAGTGGCGGCGCAGCGTGATGGCGGCAGCGGGCTCGGTATTGTCAAAGACGACCGACCATTGCGTGTTGCTGGTGATGTCTTCCGGATTGGGCTCTTGCGCTGCGGCGCGCAGGGCCTTCCAAGCGACTGCTTCGTCTTGGGCGCCGGCATGGGCGTCAAGGACATCGGCGATGGCGACGGCGCGTTCCTTGCCATGGCCAAGCTCGCCATTCTTTTGGTTGGGCAGCACTTCGTCGCCATAGCAGGCGTAGAAGTTCGTAACCTGGCGTACGGGAGTCGCTTTGAAAGCGCGGTCCGGATCGTGCGGATCCCACTCTACTACGCGCGCGTCGCCGGCGGCGTCGTTGATAAAGAAGTGGTAGTCGCGTCCGGCCATGGCGTGCATGTCGTAGGCAGAAAGCAGGTCTACGGCCTCCTGCGTGGTGGCGGCACGGTCGAGCACCAGACGGATGGCGAGCGAAGTGTTGATGACGGGGCGTTGCGTGTCCTGGTCACAGGGCTTGGAATCCAGGGTGAGTACGGCAATGGACACGCCGCATTCGTTAACACCGTCGAGCTGGGCAAACGGGCCCATGAGTGCAGCGGTGCGTCCGGCGACGGAGTCAAGCGGAGCGTTGGTGCCCAGGTTGTTAAGGGCGGCAAACCCAATGGAGGCGTAGCCGCCGCGTGGGTGATTGCGTACCAGCAGTGCCGAGGTGTCGTCCTTAAAGTCGTAATTGCGACCGGTGCGCACGCGGCCTTCGGCATCTACGGCGACAAAAGCGCTGCAGGCAAACTGGGGCGCCTGGACATGTGCCGGCACACTGGGCAGCACCTGCGCCACCACGGCATCGATGTAGGCCTGGTCGTCGCGCACGCCAGCGGCGATGATGCGATCAAGATCGTAGTCGTAGGCGATGTCGATGCCGTACAGGTCGTAGCCGTCTGCGTAGCCGGTCAAGCGTTTGAGCGACGCGGCGGACTTGATTTGCTTGCGGTAAACGATGCCGGCGGCGGCGGCAAGGCCGACGGCGACACCCGCGACACCGCAGGCGATGGCAATGTTACGTGGCTTCATGACGGCTCCTCTCGTCCTGTTAGCGCAATTGTCGCAAAAGGAGCGCGGGCATGATGGCTCAACTTGGTGAGCGGCGCGGAATTAAGCACGGAATGAAGAGCGCGGCGCTGGCGTTGCGGGGTATGCTGGAGGGGACCATCAACCCAGCGAAAGGGGAGAGCATGACGGATCAGGAAACGCCCGAGCGCGCGCATGTGACGGCCGACGATATCGAGGCCGCCAACGACCTCATCGACTTTATCGAGGCGTGCCCCAGCATGTTCCATACGGCGGCGACCATTATGGCCGAGCTCGACGAGGCGGGCTTTACCTACCTGCCCGAGAACGCGGCATGGGATATCGAGCCGGGCGGGCGTTATTACACGCAGCGCAACACCTCGAGCGTTGTTGCCTTTAAGGTGGGCGAGGACCTGGCCGCGACGTGGGGCGAGGACGGCGTTGCCGGTGACTATCATTTTCAGCTCACGGCGTCGCACAGCGATTCGCCGACGTTTAAGGTCAAGGCCGTGCCTGAGTTTGACGGCGCGGGCGAGACGCTGCGCTTGAACACCGAGGCCTACGGCGGCATGATCGACTACACCTGGTTCGATCGCCCGCTGGCGCTCGCGGGCCGCGTGCTGGTGCGGGAGGGCGACCGTATTGAGAGCCGCCTGCTTGCCACCGAGCGCGAGGTCGCTATCATTCCGAGTCTTGCTATCCATATGAACCGCGGCGTTAACGAGGGCTTTGCTCCCAATCGCGCCGTCGATCTGTGCCCGCTCATCAGCGCCGGTGATCTTAAGCAGGGCGACTTCGATGTCCTGATCGCCGAAGAGCTGGACGTTGAGCCCGAGCAGATTCTGGGCCGCGATCTGTTCCTGGTCAATCGTCAGGATGCGCGCATTTGGGGCTGGGCCGACGAGTTTATCTCGACGCCCAAGCTTGACGACCTGGCCTGCGCCTATACCTCGCTACAGGCATTTTTAGGCGCCGAGAACGCGCATGACGTCTCGGTCTTCTGCTGCTTTGATAACGAGGAGGTTGGCTCCGAGACCAAGCAGGGCGCTATGTCGACGTTCTTGGCCGACGCGCTACGCCGCATCAACGGATCGCTGGGCTTTGACGACGAGTCGTACCATCGCGCACTTGCCGCCTCGATGCTTGTGAGCTGCGACAACGCGCATGCCGTGCACCCCAACCACGCCGAGAAGTGCGATGCTCGCAACCAAGTGGTGCTTAACGGCGGCATCGTCATCAAGGAGGCGGCCAACCAGCACTATTGCACCGATGCCTTTAGCCGCGCAGTGTTCCAGGCCATCTGCGATGATGCCGACGTGCCCACGCAGGCCTTTGCCAACAAGAGCGACATGGCCGGCGGCTCTACGCTTGGCAATCTGTCCAATATGCAGGCGAGCATGCATGCCGTGGACGTGGGCCTGCCGCAGCTTGCCATGCACTCGAGCTACGAGACCGGCGGCGTGCGCGACGTGATGTATGCCATCCGCGCCCTCACGGCCTTCTACGAGCGCAACCTAACCATCAACGGAGCCGAAAGCGTGGGGCTGTAAATGCGAGCCGAAGAAATGAAGGCCGAGCGTGGGGCTCAGCTTATTGATCGGGGTTTACAGCTGTTCGTCGCCGCTTGCCATGAGTCAGGGGTCGACGTGTCCAAGGCGCGACCAACGAGTGCTGAAGAACTCAAGCGTAACGCCTATTCGGACCGCTATGACGAGGAGACGGACTGGCTCTAATAAGCGAAGTGTCGAAAACGCTAGATGTATGTTTGATATCACTTTGGCGAGAGTGTCGCAGACAGAACTACCGGTATAGCGCAAGCCAACCTGACTCCATTGCGCCAAACCTACCAAAAAGGGACAGGTTCATTTTGGCAGGTTTTATCTGGACAAATGCCGCAATGCCAACAGCTGGACAGAATTGTTAACACACCGCGGGTTGAGCAAACGTCAGCGAGCGACGCCCAGAGCGAACAAGTTGGCATGAAAAAGGCGAGGCATTGACCTTCTGGTCATGCCTCGCCTTTTGAATGACAAATTGTCGCTCTGGGCGGCGCGCAGCGTCGGCCGGTCCGCCGTTCGTTAGAACGGCGGAACCCTAATGCTCGATCCAGCAGCGAAGCGTCTCGCCCGCCTGCAGGTGACGCAGATTCTCCGCGGCGATGTCGACCACGTTGTTGAGCGTGGCTGCCAGGTGGAACCAGCCCGAGACGTGCGGTGTGATGAGCATGTTGGGCGCATCCCACAGGGGGCTTGTCGCAGGCAGCGGCTCGGGGTCGGTGACGTCGACCGCGGCGCCGGCAAGACGCCCCGACTCCAGAGCTGCAACCAGATCGTCGGCAACAACAAGGTCACCGCGGCCACCATTGGCAAAGAAGGCGCCCGGCTTCATTGCGGCGAAGAACTCGGCGTTCGCCAGGCCGCGGGTCTCGGGCGTGCTGGGCATAAAGGATGCGACGATGTCAGCCTCGGCCAGGCGCTCGGGCAGGGCGTCCATGCCGTCCATGTCCTCAAACACAATGGGGTAGACGAGCGGATGGCGCTTGATGCCGCGGACGTGCGCACCCATGCTGCGGCAGAGCGTGGCAAAGTGGCCGCCGATATCGCCCGCGCCCAGCACCAGCACGTTGGCGTTTTTGAGCGAGGTGACCGCGCCCAAGTCCTCCCAGCGATGCTCGCGCTGCAGGTCCTGGTAGCCGGGCAGGCGTTTCATCATAGACAGCACCATGGCAAACATGTGCTCGCTTACGGCCTGGCCGTAGGCGCCCACCGAGCAAGACAGTTTGGCGTCGGCCGGCACGGTCCCGGCGGCAAGGTAATCGTCATAGCCGGCGGTCTGCAATTGCAACAGCTGGAGATGTTCGCATGTCGTGAGCATGTCAGGGTCGATGTTGCCCAGGATTACGTCGGCATCGGCGACCTGCTCGCGCGTGGCGGCGTCGGAGCTCGTGTAGATAAAGTCCTCGCCCGGAGCGCTCGACTCAAGAATTGCGCGATGGCGGTCGTTGACGGGCAACAAAACCAGGATGTTCACAAGCAGTCCTCTCCGCTCGACCTGCCAAAAAGGGACAGGTTTATTTTTGGCAGGTTTTATCAGGCAAAACGTTCAAATAAAAACGCCGGATGCAAGACGAGCGTGCCCGTCAGCATCCGGCGCATCTACGGCTACCAGCTCAGCAGCTCGTAACCGTCCTCGGTCACAACGAGCTGTACCTCGCACTGAGCCGAATCGCTACCGTCCTTGGTGCGCACGCACCAGCCATCGCCCTTGCTGATCTTGATGTCGGGCGCTCCGGCGTTGACCATGGGCTCGATGGTAAAGACCATGCCCGGAGCCATAATGGTGTCCACATCGGGTGCCTCGGTGGTAAAGCCCACAAACGGGTCCTCGTGGAACTCCTTACCGATGCCGTGTCCGCCGTACTCGCGCACCACGCTAAAGCCGGCGTCCTCGACCGTCTTTTGCACGGCCTCGGCCATCACGGACAGTGGCAGCCATGGCTTGACGGCTGCCAGACCCGCCTCCACGCTGGCGCGGGTGACGTCGACCAGGCGCCGGCGCTCGGACGAAACCTCGCCGATGCAGAACATGCGGCTCGAATCGCTAAAGTAGCCGTCTAGGATCGTGGAGCAGTCGACGTTGATGATGTCGCCCTCGTGCAGCACATCCGTGTCGCAGGGGATGCCGTGGCAGACGACGTCGTTGATCGAGGTACACACGCTCTTGGGATAGCCCTCGTAGTGGAGGTCGGCCGGCGTGCCGCCATGTTCGACGGTGTAGTTGTAGATCATCTGGTCGATCTGGTTGGTGGTCATGCCCGCGGCGATGTGCTCACCCACGTAATCGAGCGCGCCCACGTTGATGGCGGCCGAGCGCTTGATGCCCTCGATATCGGCGGGCGTCTTGTAGAGCGTGCGGGGCAGAACCTCCCAGCCCTCCTCCCACAGGCGCTCGAGGCGCTCGTCAAAGGCGCTGTGACATTTCTTATATTTTTTGCCGCTGCCGCACCAGCAGGCATCGTTGCGGCCAGGCACGGGTCCTTTGTCATACATGGTTAACTTCCTTTCATTCGCAGCTAGTATAGCCCACCCACGCGTCCATAAAAGTTGCGGTGATATAGTTCCGATTTAAGCGGTTTAACAGCATAAATAGGAACTATATCACCGCAACTGATGGGGCGGGATGGCGGGCACTAGCTGCTGCGTGGTTTTGTTAGTAGCTCACCTGGCAGGGGATGCCGAGGGTGCGCACGCGTGCGGCAATCGTGTCGAGCACCTCGGGCGCCGCTTTAGCAAGGCCGGCGACCGGTGTCTCGCGCGCTACCGTGTAGATGGTTGCTTCTTGTGGGCGAATGCGCTCAAGCGCCGCGAGCCAGGGGGCAACGTACTCCTCGCCGGTGTTGTCGATGGGCTTGCCCAGATACTCACCGGTCAAAAAGATCGTCTGGATAATAACGTGACCGTCAAAGCTTGCGAACGTCTCAATCTGGTGCTCGACGTCGTAGGGGCCAACAGGCTGGTCGAGCAGCTGGATAAATGCCGGATCGACCGTATCGAGCTTGAGGATGTTGTCGTCGACCATCATGAGCGCATCGTGCACCTCGGGGCGGTCGGCGCGCGTACCGTTGGAGAGCACGGCGATTTTGGAGTTTGGGGCCAGCTGATCGCGCAGCGCGACGGCGCCGGCAATCGCCTGGGGAAACTCCGGTGCGGCGGTGGGCTCGCCGTTTCCTGCGAAGGTGATCACATCGGGGAGCTCGCCCTCGGCTGCCATCTCGCGCAGCTTTGCCTCGAGCGCGTCGAGTACCACGGCAGCTGTGTTGTACGGCTCATGGCAGGGGCGCTCGGCGTTGAGGCCGTTTTCGCAGTAAATGCAGTCGAACGTGCAGATTTTGCCGCTGGCCGGCATCATGTTGACGCCGAGCGAGAGGCCAAGGCGACGGCTGCGAACGGGCCCAAAGATGGGGCTGGCATTCAAAAACGTAGACATAGGCATATGCTCCTCAAGACAATTGTGCCTAAGCATAGCATCGGCTCCAAAGCAGGGTGCGGGCTCTCGCTTTACAAGTTTCGTTTTTTCACGTCGCTCATTATGCCGTGTCATGAAAAGCCTCGGGTCGGGTACAGTTAATCTGTTAACAAGGCGTAAGGCAATACGGGTCCATCCAACCGCACTGACGTGCAACTGGATGGGCGTTGATGATGGGGGCACAACATGGATTTTACGGTCGAGAATGCAGGCACCACGATTGCCTGTCGCGAATATGCCGGCCCGGATGTGTCACCTGATGCTACTGCCTTGGTGTGCGTGCACGGCGCTTGTGTCGACGGCACATTTTTTGACGGTATCGCTTGTGAGCTCAGTCGCAACTACCGCGTAATTGCCTACGACCGCCGCGGCTGCGGTGACAGCAGCGATGCGGCAGACGACAGCTATGATCTTGCCGCTCAGGCCGCCGACCTGCAAGCCGTGATCGAACACGTTGGCGCTCCGGCAAATGTGCTTGCACATAGCGCCGGTACGTTGGTGGCGCTGGAGCTTCTTCGCACCGAACCCCATCTCGTCGCCCGTGCGATTCTGCATGAGCCGGCTGTGTCGGCCGAAGGCGTCGGTATGGGCGCAGCTTCGGTTTTGCTCGATATGATTGCGGCTGGAAGGGTTTCAAGGGCGCTCCGGCTTTTCTTGGGAGCTCTCGGCGACTTGGACCCCGAGGCTCCTGGGACGACCGAGGCAGAAGCCAAGCATGCCCTACGCAATGGTCGTTGCTTTATGGCCAATGAATACGGAACAAATATGACATATGCTCCCGACTGGGAGCGCGCCCGCGCGTCAAAGGCAGTGTCGGCCGTGTTTTTGGGCGAGCTTTCGGTCGATACACCCCGCGAGGCTGGCACGCGAGCGGCTGCCGAATATCTCGATTGCCCCCTTGTGACGATCCCGGGTGCGCATAACGGTCTGCGCGATCGCCCCGTTACGGCGGCAAACGCCGTTCGCGATGTCTTGGAGCTTTAGCACGCTCGATGACCTGCGGGGAGAGGGACTGTTAGCGTTTCGTCATTGTTAACGAATGCGCCCATAACCGCGCGCCCGCAGCTCCATTACCGCCGTTTGCCAGGTCATAAAAATGTAACGATAATCGCGCGTTTGCCTTCAGCTGTTAGATGTTACCCTTGTACCAATTGATATGCACCGTTGCCGTGCGTAACGATAGGAAGGGCCCCATATGCTCAATAATCACGAGGTCAATCTAACCGACGAGGAGGCTGCCGCCGAGGTCGCCCGCGTCGCGAAGACCTACCCCGTGGTGCGTTTGCTGTCGGCCGATCAGATTAAGAGCGAGCCTAACTGCCTGCTCGCCGGCAATCGGTGCCCTTGTCTGCGTCAGTCGAGTCTTGAGGCCTTGGCAGATTCCGATGAGGTGTCGGAGCAGCTGCTCAATGATGGTACCGAGTACCGCGCTCGCCTGCGCCCTCTGAAGGTTGAGGGCGAGCCTCACGTCCTGCTGATGGTGCGTCCGATCGATGAGCAAGAGGCTGCAGAAGAGGACCTCGTCTACACCGATGTGCTGACGAGTGTGCGCAATCGCCGATATTACGAGGAAAAGCTCCGTAGCGCCCGCATGAATGCCGGCGTTGCGGTGATCGACCTTGATGATTTTAGGGTCTTCAACGATACGTGTGGCCGTCATGCCGGCGACCTTGCGCTCGGTGCTGTGGCGACGGCCATACGCAGCGGAATTCGTTCGACTGACGAGCTTGTACGCTATGGCTGCGACAAGTTTGTGGTCGTCATGCCCAATATTCCCTCCGATGACTTCACCCGTCGCCTGCACCAGGTGTCCGATGCCGTTCATGCCACGATTGTTCCGGGCCATGAGTACGTGAGCTTGACGGCATGTATTGGTGGCGTTCGCATTCATGGCGAGACGGTCGATGAGGGAGTTGGCCGCGCTGTCCAGTTATTGAGCCGCGCTAAGGCAAAAGCCGGTACGGTCGTGACCGACGCCGATTCCATCGAAGCCTTCCAAAGCGAAAAGCCTTTGGTGCTTATTGTCGATGACTCCGACATGAACCGAGCCATTCTCAACGAGATGCTCAAGGACGAGTATTGCATCCTCGAGGCCGACAACGGTCGTACGGCGCTCGACATGGTCGACCGCTATGGCGATGAGTTGTCGCTCGTGCTGCTGGATATTGTCATGCCGGGCATAAGCGGCTTTGAGGTGCTGGCCGATCTGTCGCGCCGATCGGGTATCGACAATCTGCCTTTCATCATGATTTCGAGCGAAGATTCCGATGATATGGTTTTGCGCGCGTACGAGCTGGGCGCCTCGGACTATATCAACCGCCCGTTTGACTCCCGTGTCGTGCGCCGCCGTGTAAGCAACACCATCCGCCTATACGCCAAGCAGCGCCGCCTGACGAGCCTGCTGTCCCAGCAGTACAACGAGCGCGTCAAGAACAGTCGCATGCTCATCGACATCATGGCCGGCGTCATGGAGCTTCGCAATGGCGAGAGCGGCAGGCACGTTACGAACATCGAGAAGCTGACCGAGCTGCTGCTTGGCTGTCTGGTCCAGCGTAGCGGCACGATCTCCCTCGACAATGAGGAACGCTCCACGATTGCCTTGGCTTCGGCGCTGCACGATATCGGCAAGATGTCGATTGACGATGCGATTCTCAACAAACCCGGGCGCCTTACGCCCGAGGAGTTCGAGATTATGAAGACGCATACCACGATGGGCGCCGACATGTTGCTTGAGCTGGGCCGCCATCACGTCGGCAATGCGCTTATGGAATATGCGTACCAGATTGCGCGTTGGCATCACGAGCGCTGGGACGGCAAGGGCTATCCCGATGGCCTTAAGGGCGACGAGATTCCCATTGCCGCGCAGGTGGTCTCGGTGGCCGACGTGTATGATGCGCTGACGAGCGTGCGCGTGTACAAGGACGCTATCCCGCACAAGGAGGCGATCCAGATGATCCTGGACGGTAAGTGCGGTACCTTTAACCCACTGTTGCTCGACTGCCTGCTCGAGGTACAAGACCGTATTGCCGAGACGTTGGCACGCCCCGCCGACGTTGTCGCGTTTCCCACGATTTAGTTTGAACAAAGGAGTTTTTAATCCATGATTTCCATGCGTGAGGCGTATGAGAAGATCGGCGCTAATTATGATGACGCGTGCGCTCGGCTGATGGGCGGGGAAATGCTTGCCCGCTTTGCCCTCAAGTTTTTGGATGACGAGAGCATGGACAAACTGGAGGCCGCCATGGCGGCAGGAGACGCCGAAGGTGCGTTTATGGCAGCGCACACGCTCAAGGGCGTGAGCCAGAACCTGGGATTCGATAATCTGTACGAGCCGGCGGTTGTGGTGACCGAAGCGCTGCGCGGCGCCGATGCTGTTGACGGCGCCCGCGAGGGGATGCATGCGTTGCAGCAGCAATATGCGGCTACGATGTCGGCCCTGCGCGAAGCGGCCGAATAAGAGCTTGCGTGCTTTGATGACAATGAGAGTGGATAATCTCCCGTTTTAGGCTCGGTGGTGGCCTCAAAGTGGGAGATTATCCACTCTCGTTCGATACGTGTCCAAAAATCCACTCTCACCCCTTCCGATTAGTGAATGGCCTATGCGCACTGGCGGGGCTTTCCGCATGCAATCTATATCGTTGTTCGATAAACTGTTCGAATAACGATAGAGTCGATGAGGGTGAGTGTATGTCCAACAGCGTTCAGCGTATGGCCAAGGCGGGCGAAAATATCAGGAAGCTTGGTTTTTGCATGGCAGCCGTTTTTGCAGGGATGCTCGTCGCTTTTGCCGCGTTGGTTGTTTACGTGATTTGGTATGCGGTTGAAAACGTTGCTTCTGTCGATTCTTTTGGTGTCGTGACGCTTCTCAATGGCGGGTGCATCGTTATCCCAAGCGGACTGTGCCTGGCACTCGTTGTGGGTATTTCGCTTGTCGTTTTGTGCGGGGTCAGCCGTAACATCTCGCGGGGCGTCTCGCCCTTTACCAGGGCACATGTGCGGCTTATCCGTGTTCTTGCACTTGCCTTTGCTGTTAACGCTGCGGTTTCGTTTGTTGGTGCCTATGGATCGGTCAATCTCACCATTGGCGGACTGGAGCTTTACATCGTGCCTCATTCCTTCGTTATTGAGATTTGCCAAGGCGCTACCTTTGATGCGGGGTCGTTTATCGGCGCAGTTGTCTGCTTGTTTATCTCGGCGATCTGGAGTTATGCCTCGCTGCTCCAAGAGCAGTCTGACGAGCTTGTGTAGGAGGAAACATGAGCTATCTCATCATCGAGCTTGAGACGCAGCTGCTTAAGACCGGAAAGACCAACGCTGATCTGATTCGGGCGACGGGGCATACTCCGGCTAATATTTCAAAGCTTAGAAACGGAAAGATAAAAGCTATTCGCCTAAAGACGCTTCTCGATATCTGTGATGAGCTTGATTGTCAACCGGGAGATATTATTCAGCGCGTGAGCGAGAAAGAGCTTGAGGAGCTTATTGTCGAGCGTGCAAAAAATGTCGTGAGACAGATGCGGGACGGCGGAGGCAATGAGGTATCGCTTCCGACATCAGTCTTCGCTGTCGATTTGAGTGACGAGTAGCTTAAGGCAAACAACTAAAACGAAGTATCAGCGTGAAGGGACCCGTGTCTAACACGGGTCCCTCCTTTTAGATTATCTTGACAAATACGAGTTATCGAAAAACAATAACAACCATGGAAAACGATAAAGGAAAGAAGGAACGATATGAGCGGTTTTTCTATCAAGCAGAACGGGGGTCCAATGAACGCATCAGCGATAAAGCTATCAAAAGTTTCAAAACGCTACGGGAAACGGCACGTTTTGCATGACGTTTCCTTCGAGGTGCATCAGTCTGAGCTCTGTGCCCTTGTCGGTGCAAACGGTGCGGGCAAAAGCACGCTTATTAAAATCGTCTTGGGCCTCTGCGAGCCATCGTCGGGGAGCGTGGAGCTCTTTGGAGGCAAATCAAAAAGAGAGCTTGGCCTGATGCGGACGCGTGTCGGCTATGTGCCAGATTCCAGCGGAGCATACCAATCCCTCAGTGCGGTTGAGAATCTCCAAATCCGATGTTCGGAATGGGGGCTTGATGCGAATCGTGAGATTCCTCGCGTTTTGAGCCTAGTCGGGCTGGACGTCGAAGAGAAAAAGAGCGTGAACAGTTTTTCTCTGGGAATGAAACGGCGGCTGGATATAGCTACGGCTTTGTTGGGTGATACTGATCTGCTTATTTTTGATGAGCCAGCAAACGGGTTGGACCCGCTGGGCATCGAGAGTATATGGGCCCTTATCGGTCGATTGAATCGAGAACAGGGTAAGACCATGCTCATCTCTAGCCATGATTTGGATGAGTTGGCATCAGTTGCAACAAGTTGCGTGTTTATCCATGACGGCGAACTGCTGAAAAAGGAACCGATGGACGTCATAAGGGATGAGGCATCGTCCCTAAAAGAGTATTACAGGCGCTTGATGAAGGCGGTCTCGCTATGAAGCGGGCGATCCATCCCATAAAGGCAGATATGATGCGTTTGCACAGGATGTTTCCGGCGAAGTTTGGTCTTACGCTTATGCTGGCGTTTGGCCTTCTCTTCTGTGTCTTTCTAAAAAACGGAACAACGTTGCTCGCCTTTGGCAATAGCGTTTTTGGGGAGGATATTGGTTTCTGCTGGAATGTAATCGATCCTTCTGCACCCGATGAGTCCCTTGTGCGCAGTGCTTTTGCCGGCACCTCCCTGTTCGTTCCGCTCATCGTTTGCCTGGCGATTTTACAGGAGCGCGGCTATGAAGAGGGATGCCGAATTTCTTCAGCAAGAGGTCTTGCCCGCTTTAACGGGGCTCTGGCACATGTACTTTCGTCTTCTTTAATAATCGGCGCAGCATATAGTGCGCTTTGCCTTCTTCTTTTTGCAATAGCCATAATACGTGGAGGGCATAACTACTCGCACGACATGCTAACTGCATTTTTGCCCGCAATGATAGTCAACGCCGTATTGGTGATATCGGTTGCGCTGGAGACGGTGACCATCTATCGGATTACAGGCAGCGCTGTATTGAGCGGGGCTGCGATAATAATTGGATTTGTCATGAGCTTGACGCTCTACGGAACTTACCTTCAGACGCCCATACCGTCCTTGCGATGGATCTTCTTTCTTCCGGGGCCGTACCTTGGAGTCGGATGTGCCCTTGGGTATAGCGATATGGGGCAGCTGACGCTTCTGGGATATGGCGCGGCAGCCAGCTGTCTATCGGTATTGATTTACGCTCTCTTGAGCTTTCGCGCTGGGGGTGTGCTCAATGGCTCGTCAGATTAAAAGACTTCTCCAGTCAGAATTGAAGCATGTGAGCAAATGGACGTACGCCTTAATCCTGGTAATTTATGCGTGCATGGTGGTATTGCAGCTTAATTCTTTCCCGATGTGGTTCTGCAGCCTCCGTGAGAACAGTTTCTTGGGCTTTTTCCCAGACCCGACGCTTCGGCTATCGGCGGAGGATGTCCTTCTATTTGGTAATGCAGAGGTTTTTCGCGGTCTGCTGTTCAACGTAGCCCCGTTGGCTCATGCATTGTTCTTTCCGTTCATCGCGGCTTGCATTGTGCCGTGCTTTGTCAGTTCGGGTTTTATTGAGGAACCGTGGGGGCTGTCGGAGGCTCGGGGAGGGAAGCGTGTGTGCGCTATCGTTGCGCGAGTGGTGCTGTCTTCTTTTGCCCTTTTGGGCGCGTTTGTCCTGTCGAGTGTCGTTTTGTACTGTCTTAACTGCGTAATCGTTTTGGATGCTCGGCAGTATTTCGACCTGCATGTATTTTGCTATCGACTTCTTCTGGCGAGTGTCGTCTGCCTTGCATACGTGGTCTCTTGCGTGATCGTTGTTTCCTATTTTGGGTCCGGCTTCGGTCCGATTGGCATGCTGTTGCTTGTCAACGTCGTAGCGATCTACATACAGCTCGGGACCAATTCCATGCTTCCGCTTCCAGCCTCGATGCTCATGTGGATTTGTGGCGTGACCCCGTTGGGGAATAGTCAATGCATTTCGATTCTAATTGACTGCCTAATAAACGTAGCAAGCGTTTTTGCCATTTGCTTTACCGTCGACCGATTGCGGTCGAGATTTCTTTGATTGTTTGTGAGGGAAAATCATACCGAGCATACCAAATACAGGGGGGCGGGCACCGTGGCTGGTGTCCGCCCCCCCTGGCATGGAAGGTTTAGGTCTGTGTGATTCGCGAGCTAGCGGGCCAGCTTAACCTTTGCCGCTGCCTCGACAAACGACTTCCACAGGTTAAAGTCGGTCTCGAGCGTCTGCCAGGTGTACTCGGGATGCCATTGCACGCCCAGGCAGAAAGGCTGGCCTTCGACCTCGATGCACTCGGGAACGCCGTCGGTTGCCTTGGCGACCAAGCGCGTGCTTTTACCCAGACGATCGACGCAACAGTGGTGTGCGGAGTTGGTCTGGATTAGCCTGTGCCCGCCAACCGCGCGTTCCAGCAGCGAGCCCGGCACGACCTCGACGGGGTGCACGGGATCGTTGAGCACGTGGGTGTGGCGCCACTGCGTGCGACCCTCGCGCGCACCCAGGCTCGGCACGTCCATGCACAGGGTGCCGCCGGTGGCGACGTTGAGCAGCTGCGTGCCGCGGCAGGTGGTAAAGAGCGGCTTCTTGGCGCGGAGTACCTCGCCGACCAGCTTAAACTCAAAGCTATCGCGAATCTCGCAGCAGAGGGTGGGGTCGTAGGGTCGATCATCGCCCCAGCGCTTGGGGTTGACGTCCGGGCCGCCGGGAATGGCGATGCCGTCGGCGATATCGACGTAATGACGGATAACCTCAATGTCCTCGGTGATGGACATCTGCAGCGGCAGACCGCCGGCGGCAAGGATGGCATCGACAAAGACACTTGCGATCTCCTCGTTGGGGGAGAGCGTTTCGCTCAAAAACGGCTTCGCCTCTTCCCAGCGCGG
Organism: uncultured Collinsella sp.; assembly: GCA_902495085.1. GTDB lineage: Bacteria > Actinomycetota > Coriobacteriia > Coriobacteriales > Coriobacteriaceae > Collinsella. The sequence continues at coordinate 44,554 of CABUWA010000002.1, forward strand.
CGCGACGAGGATGAGTGGGCGGTCGGCGGGGGCGACGTCGACGTGCGGGGTGTAGGACGATGAAGTACGAGTTCCGATCATAGGTGTAACTTTCGAGTTTGGATGGGCATGGCGGGCGGGTGGGCGGTCTGGCTAGTGACCCTTGATGGAGTTGAGGAAGTCCTGGGCGCGCTTGGTCTGGGGGTGGTCGAAGAACTCGTCGGGCGTGCCGGTTTCCACGATCTGGCCGTCGGCCATGAACACGACGCGGTCGGCCACGCGGCGGGCAAAGTTCATCTCGTGCGTGATGACGATCATCGTCATGCCCTGCTGGGCCAGGCGAACCATGACTTCGAGCACCTCGTTGATCATCTCGGGATCGAGGGCGCTTGTGGGCTCGTCAAAGAGCATGGCCTTGGGCTGCATGGCGAGTGAACGGGCGATGGCCACGCGCTGCTGCTGGCCGCCCGAGAGCTGTGCGGGCACCTTATCGGCCTGCTCGGCAACGCCTACGCGGCTCAGCAGATCCATGGCGCGCTCACGGGCCTCATCCTTGGAGACGCCCAACACGTCGACCGGCCCCAGCATGACGTTCTGCAGTACGGTCATATGTGCGAACAGGTTGAACTGCTGAAACACCATGCCCAGTTCGGCGCGCATGCGGGCAAGATCCTTGCCTTCCTGCGGCAGGGGCTCACCCTCGATGAGGATCTCGCCCGAGTCGATGGTTTCCAGGCGGTTGATGGTGCGGCACATGGTCGACTTGCCCGAGCCCGAGGGACCGATTACAACGACGACCTCGCCGCGGTCGACCGAGAGATTGATGTCGTTGAGGACGTGTAGGTCGCCATAGTGCTTATCGACGTGTCTGAGCTCGATCAGCGGCTGATTGCCGGTGGTAGAGGTGCTCTGTGCCATGGTGCTCGGCTCCTTATGACTCGAAATGGTAAAGCGTTAGCGGATGATGGTCGCGCCGGTTTTGTGCGAAACATAGACAGCGGCCTTGTTAATCGCGACGTTGATGAGGATGTAGATGACCGCGATAACCAGGTAGACCGACACGAGGGCGTCGTAGTTGGTAATGAGTACGCGGGCGTTTTGCATGAGGTCGGGGTAGCTCACCACATAGGCGACGGTAGTGTCTTTGACTACGACCACAAGCTGCGAAATCAACGACGGAATGATAAACCGAATGGCCTGCGGCAACACGATTTTAAAGGTGATTTTAGCCTTGGAGAGACCAAGCGCCTGGGCGGCCTCGACCTGGCCGCGCGGCACGGCGTTGACGCCGGCGCGGAAAATCTCGGCAAGTACGCCGGCTGCAGCGAGCGCGACGGGAAGCGTGAGCATCCAAAACGACGGCAGCGCGATCTTGTACTGGGGCAGCACCAAAAAGAAGAAGTAGATGAACAGAAGGCTCGGCACACCGCGGAAGAAATCGGTGAGCACGCGGCAGACCAGCTGCAGCGGCTTAATATCGCTCGTGCGGCCGAGCATAAGGGCTAAGCCCAGCACCAGCGCGATGGCGCCAGCGGTGAGTGCGACTTTAACGGTGCCCTCAAAGCCGGCTAGCAAGAACTTCCAGGTGGTGAGGTGCGTAAAGAAATACCAATAGTGGACCGAAAGCTGGCCGGTCACATAAAAGCGCTGCAGTACCAGGACGGCGAGCGCGGCGACGGCAACAAGCGAGATGGCGGTGCCGATGCGAATCTTGGCGCGCATCTTGGGGCCGGGAGCCTCGTAGAGCGCATCGCGCATGGTAAGCGCAGGGGAGGAGTGCTTGCTCATCGGAGGATCCTCACCTTCTTATCGATGTAGTTGCCAATGTGGCTCACCACAAAGGCCGTGCCCAGGTAGCCGAGCGCCGAGATAAAGAACGCGGCGACGCCGCCGAGCGAGCGCGTGTTGATGTAGCTCACCACGCCGGTGAGCTCCTGCGGTTTAAGCGGCACCTGACTGCCGAGCGCGGTGGTGAGCATGACGGCGATAAAGAGGTTGGTCATGGGCAATACGCTTGAGCGCAGTGCCTGCGGAATCACGATCTTGGCGAGGATACGGTTAAAGCTCATGCCCAGCGAGCGGGCGGCTTCCACCTGGCCGACGCCGACGGTGTTGATGCCGCTCATAAAGTTTTCGGAGCCAAAGGCCGAGCCCAAAAGGACCGTGGCGACGATAACGCAGATGCGGTAGGGCAGGACGACCTTGAGCGGCGGCAGTGCGTAGACGACGATGATGAGCAGCGCGATGCCGGGGATGTTACGGAAGACCTGGACATACAGGTCGCCAAAGACGCGCAGCGGCTTGAGCGGCGACACGCGCATCACGGTGACGGCGACGGCGAGCACCATGGCGATGGCAAACGACTCAAGCGTCATGCCCCAGGTTGCGAGCAGCGCGTCGATATAGTTCTGGCCATAGAGCGACCAGAGTTCGGAGAGACTCATGCGGACCTCCCGCCGATAAGGAAAGGGGCTCCCGTGTGTACGGAAGCCCCGACAACTCAGTGAGGAAACAGTTTACCGCAATAAAGCGCATCGTGCGTTTCCGTATGGTTTCGTTGCGGCCGTTACCAGGCTCGCTGCCTAGGCGCCGATCTCGGGCAGCTCGGGAACGTTGGTGTCGCCCGTACGGTCGCCGATGCAGATCTGCCACAGCTCGGTCCAGGTGCCATCGTCCTCGATCTTCTTAAGGAAGTTGTTGACAAAGGCGACGCCGTCGGAATCGAGCGGCAGGCCGATGCCATAGGGCTCCTTGCTGCCGAAGGGCTTGCCGGCGATCTTGTACTTACCAGGCTCGCGAACCAGGGCGCTCTGCTGCATGTTGTTATCGATGACGTAGGCGTCAACGCGGCCCTGCTGGAGTGCCTGGCGGGCCTCCTCGTCGGTCTTGAACTCCTGCTGGCTGGCCTTGGGAGCGA
>CABUWA010000003.1 GCA_902495085.1 uncultured Collinsella sp.
AATCATCTGTCGACAGGCGATTATATCGAGATGGGGCAGAGGTATACCGTTGCCGACTTGATTGCTTATTGCAATGAGAACCGATCTCGTCAGGGGGCCATACGCGCGGCCGCCGTGCTCAAGCGCGTGCACGATGGCGCGCGGTCGCCCATGGAGACGGCCACCGCAATCATGGTCGTAGCAAAACGTTCCCAGGGAGGGCTGGGATACGTCAAGATCGAGCTCAACCATCGGGTCGATGTTCCCAACGAGTTCAAGTATCTCGCTAAGGCCGGGTATTTCGAGATCGACGTATATGCGCCAGCGAGTGGTACGGGGATTGAATACAACGGCTCGGACCATCTTGATAAACAGCGCAGTGCGTCGGATGCGGAGCGTATGACCGTGCTGAGCGCGCTGGGCTTTAGGATGATCGTCCTCACCGGGACTCAGTTTGCCCATCAGCTGCAATTGCACCGGGCGATGAACGCCATCGCACTCGCTATGGGTCTCAAGTGCGACCGAAGCGAGGTGTTCCAGAAACGTCAGAACGACCTGCGAGAGTTCGTGATCCGGCACTGGGACGGCGGCCTTTAGGGACGCTTTGGTCCTTCTACGGGGTGCCGTGGGCAGACAAACCATCACAACATTCGACGTTTTTTGCCAAAAACGGGAAAAGCATCGAATGTTGTGATGGTTTGCATGTTGAGGATGGGCTTGGTTAGTTCGTCTTGCTCGAAGCGGCCTGTCCTGTCGTACGGGTGTCGGCATGATTCTCTCGTGGGGTATTATGTTTTCCGAAGAATAAAAATGCCGCGTGAGGGGAGGGCTGCGTGGACGGGCGCGTGCAACATGACGGCTTTGGCCGCGATATCAACTACCTGCGCATTGCCGTTACCGACAAGTGCAATTTCCGCTGCATTTACTGCATGCCGGCCGATGGCGTGGCGCCCCGTGCACACGACGAGCTACTCAGTGCCGAGGAAATCGCCCGTTTTGTGCGCTTGGTGGCGGGGGAGGGCATTCGCCGCGTACGCCTGACGGGCGGCGAGCCGCTGGTCAGCCGCCGTATCATCCCGCTCATTCGCGACATCCGCGCGATTCCGCAGATCGAGGACATCTCGCTTACCACCAACGGCGCCCTGCTGCCCAAGCTGGCGCCGCAGCTTAAAGATGCCGGGCTTAACCGCGTCAACATTTCGCTCGACACACTCGACCCCGAGCTGTTTGGAAAGATCACGCGCCTGGGCCGGCTCGAGCAGACCATGGCAGGCATCGACGCGGCGCTGGCTTGGGGCTTTGAGCCCGTTAAGGTCAACTGCGTTGTTGTGCGCCGGCTCAACCAAGATGTGGAGGCCCTCGCACGGCTCACGCTCGACCGGCCCATCCACCTGCGCTTTATCGAATACATGCCCATCGGCGACGAGCGTACGAGCTCGCATTGCGCTGTGGACCCTCATGCGCCCGCGCTCAATCCTGAGCTGTGGGACGCGAGCGATACCGTGCCGAGCGACGAGCTGCGGGCGCGCATCAATGCCGGGGCCACCGCGGTGGGACTGGGCGAGCTCGAGCCGCTCGACATCAACGACGCTCCTGCCGGCGCGGGCCCTGCGCGCTATTGGCACTTTCCGGGCGCGGCGGGAACGGTCGGCTTCATTAGCGCCATGTCCAACCATTTTTGTGCGAATTGCAACCGTCTGCGCCTGACGGCCGATGGCAACGTGCGTCCGTGCCTGTTCAGCGATGCCGAGTATTCGGTGCGTGAGGCGCTGCGCCGTGGTGATGATATGCAGGTACTTTCGATTTGGCGCGATGCCGTGGCCCACAAACCGCAGGAACACGCGATAATTGAGGGCACGCAACGATTTATGTCCCAAATCGGAGGGTGATCATATGGCCAAGAGCAGGTACGCCGATGCCACCAAGGCCGCTCGCAGGGCCGCGATGTCTGCCCACAAAGCCACGGCTGCGGCCAGCGATGCCGTTGCAGACGCGCAGCCGACTGCCAGCGCTGCCATCGAGCCCGCCCGCGACGCTCGTCGCGACGAGCTGACGCACGTGGACGCCAAGGGCGAGGTACGCATGGTCGACGTGTCCGACAAGGCCGAGACTCATCGCATTGCCATCGCCGAGGGCACCATCCTCATGCATTCCGAGACGCAGGCCATGGTGCTGCAGGACCGCGCCAAAAAGGGCGACGTGCTCGCCTGCGCGCGCGTGGCGGGCATCATGGCCATCAAGCGCACGAGCGACATCATTCCCATGTGCCATCCGTTGCTCATTACCAAAAGCAAGTGCGACATTGCGCCCATCGCTCCGGCGGGGACGCCGGCCGAGGACGTGCCCGAGGGCTGGGCGCCGGCGCGCACGGACGGGCAGGTTGGCTTTCACGTACTGGTTACGGCCGGCGTGACGGGCAAGACGGGTATCGAGATGGAGGCCCTGACCGGCGCGAGTGCCGCGTGTCTGACCATCTACGACATGTGCAAGGCCGTCGACCGCGGTATGGAGATCGTCGACGTGCGCCTGCTGCACAAGGAGGGCGGCCGCTCGGGCGTGTGGGATCGCGCAGAGCGTCAGGCCGCTGCTGTTGAGGCCGTGGGGGCCGCGGGCAACGCGCCCGCGGGCGCACCCGTCGCCGTCGCGCCCGCAGTTCCGGCCCCGGCCGTCCCCGCGATCGCGTTTATCGGCTACCAAAACTCGGGAAAGACCACGCTCGTCGAGAAGGTCATTGCCGAGCTCACCCGCCGCGGTCTGCGCGTGGGTTCGCTTAAGCATCATGGGCATCACGGCTTTGATATCGATGTACCCGCTAAGGACACCTGGCGCCATCACCAGGCCGGATCCAAGCACGTGGGCCTCATCTGCGCCACGCGCTGGGCGGAGTACGCCGACACGCGCGAGGAGGACGAGATGCCCGCGCGCGAGCTGCTGTCGCGCTACAACGATGTCGACGTGGTGATCATCGAGGGCTACAAGACCGAGGGCTTCGACAACATCGTGGTCGCGCGCTCCGGTGTCGACCGTCTGCGCGGCAAGAGCTCGCTCGACCTGGTCGACGGTCACACGCTGGCCCTTGCCTGCAACGAGGCCCTGGCACGCCAGGCATTCGATGCCGGCTTCGCGACCCGAGCCATCAACATCAACGACGCCCGAGCCATCTGCGATCTGATTCAGGACCATCTTTAAGGCTCGACGTTGCGCCGGCCCCAAGCACCCCATCTCGCCCCTCAAGCCGTCGCTCGCGTACCAAAGTACGCGTCGCTCCTCTTTCGGGGCGACCTGGGGCACTTGGAACCGGCTCGCTGCGCTGCCATAACATGCCAAAAAGGGACAGGTTAATTTCGGCAGGTTTTATCTGGGCAAACGTCATTTCCATCACAACGGGGCCAGGTTCCTTTGTGGTGGTTTTTGCTTTGTTAGATGTGTGGGACATGCCTTACAATCTACCAAGTAGTTCATGACGGGCGAGAAACGGAGAGAAGGGGCTTGATGCGTCCTTAATGTTTCATGCGGATAGATTGATTTGGCAGACAGTGGCGAATGCCCACCGTCCGCATTCGTATGAAACAAGGAGTCTCCATGCTCGCCTCTCTTTTCTCAAAGCCTCAATCATCGCTGTCCGTGCAGGCCAAGCGCCTGGTGGCGATGCGTTTTCTCATCTACACCGGTTTTCAGACCAGCTACTTTATCGGCGTCATCGGAACGCTCACCTATGCGGACGGCGCTTCGGTCGTCGCGACATCGCTGGCCGTCCTGTTTATGAATGTATTCGTGATCATGGGATCCTTTGCGGGTGGCGCGGCGCTCGACGCCTGGGGCCCGCGCCGTCATTTCTTGCTGAGCATCGTGGGCACGCTGGCAACCGGCGCGGCAATCCTCGCCTTTGGTAGCGCGACCGGCGTCATCCTGCTCGGCGCGGTGTTCCTAGGCTTTACGATGGGATTCGCCCAGCCCATTGCCACGTCCTATCCGGCCTACCTCACCAACGACCCCGTCGAGCTCAAAGACATCAACTCCGCCATCGCCATGTTTTCAAACGTGAGTATTATCGTCGGACCCACGTTGGGTGGCTTTGTTGCGGCGGCTGCGTCGTCGCGCGCGGTGTTTGTGCTCATGATGCTTTTTACCGTACTGGCGCTCGTCGCCGGCTGGGGCTTTAGGCCGCAGACCAGCCATGTCGCCGGGGATGCGGATGCCGATTCGGCAGAGGAAGGGGAGCGTGCGGGACAAAGCTCCAACCCCAACACATCTCCCCGCGCCACCTTCGCAGCCAGCATCAAGACAGTCTTCACCAACAGCGTCCTCGCGCTACTTTTCTGCATCATCTTCCTTTCAAACTTTGGCTACGGCGCCTTTGACCCGCTTGAGTCGTTCTTCTACCGCGATATTCTGCATGTCGGTGTCGAATGGATGGGCTGGCTCTCGTCGGCCAGCGGTGTGGGCGCGGTGCTAGGCGCCGTGGTCACGCTCCGCTTGCCGCCGCACCTGGTCAACCTTAAAACGCTGCTCTTGGCGCTTATGTCCGTGGGCCTGGGAAGTTTGCTCTATGTGGGAACGCCGTACGTGGGTGTGGCCCTCGTCGGCCAGATTGCCCTGGGTGTGGCCTGGGGCGTCGTCAACCCGCTCCACAACACGATCGTGCAAACGACGGCCCCGCTCGAGCAACTCGGTCGCATCAACTCGGTCATGGGTTTTGGCAATATGTTCGCCGGCGTGGCCCCGCTGGCGATTGCCCCGTGGCTGGCGGCGACATTTGGCGTGCAACAGGCGCTCGTAGGGGCGGGCATGGTCGTGACGGCAGTTCCCGCGGCGTTGCTGCTGTTTGGACGCCGGCATTTTGATCGTGCCGCAAGGCAGTAAAAACCATCACAACATTCGATGAAAATCGCGATTTTGCCGAATAACGTCGAATGTTGTGATGGTTTGCGCTCCGGGCAGGCCGCCCTTCGGGTTCGGCCACCACAAAGGGGGGCAGGCACCTTTGTGGTGGTTTTTGCTTTGACGGGCCGCGCCCACGCCTTGGTATACCATGTACGCGGTTCACGAATACACCCCACACCGCCGCACAACCCAGAAAGGCCCCCCATGGACGCCACATTCAGCCACATCAAAGCCGTGTTCTGCGATATCGACGGCACGCTGCTCACGAGCCAGCACACGGTGTCCCCGCGCACCGTGGCGGCGATCCGCGCCCTGCACGAGCGCGGCGTGCTCTTTGGCCTGTGCACCGGGCGCGACGCCCACGCGACCGAGGCCATGTACGAGCTCTGGGGCATCGAAGGCCTGGTGGACGTGCTCGTGGGCTGCGGTGGCGCCGAGGTCATCGACCGCGCGCACGGCATCAACGAGCTGAGCTATCCGCTGCCGGGCGAGACCATCGCGCGCATCTGCAAGCACATGGCGGACCTTCCGGCAACGCCCGTCTGCCCCCGAGACGGCGTGTTCTACGTGCCCGAGAGCAACGCGTGCGTCGAGCACCTGTCGCGCGTCGACGGCGTGCCCTACCAGGTGGTCGATTTTGCCGAGTTTTTGCGCGAGCCGCAGCCCAAGGTGATGTTTACCATGGCGCCCGAGGTAATGCCGCGGGTGATTGAGCGGGCGTCGACGTTTGCCGATAACACTGTTAAGGCGGCGGCTCTGCAAACCACGCAGCGGCTCTACGAGTTCATGGATCCGCGCGTGTCCAAGACGCGCGGTCTTGTGCGCGTGGCGGAGCTCAACGACATGGAGCTCCAGAACATCTGCGTGTTTGGCGATGCGGACAACGACACCTGCATGGTGGCCGACGCCGGCGTGGGCGTGGCCATGGCAAATGGCAGCGACGCCACCCGTGCCGCCGCCGACTTTGTAACCGCGAGCAACGACAAAGACGGCATCGCGATCTTTATCGAGGAACATCTGCTGTAGCGCCGGGGGAGAACTACCGCAAAGGGGACGGGCTCCTTTGCGGTGGTCTCAGGCGATTTGGGCGAATTGATGCCTAAAATCTGCGCGAAAATTCAAATATGGTTGTCTGAACATTACGCTTGTAACTACCGATGAATTAAAGATATTCCCAGCAATTTAGTAGTCTATTCCTCCCGGTTAATGACCTACCGTTCACGATCGATTTTCGACCGTTCACAGGACGCATGCTCTTGAGCAAAATGTTGTGCAAATAAATAAAATGCTATTAAAAAATGATAACTAGCTTAATTACCAGTAGAAATAGATATTTCATAGCGAATAAACGAAGGTAAATCCGAGCAAATGTCAAGAGAATTGAGAATTCGCTACAAAACTATCGGTATTTTTGCTTAGATGTTCAAACAATCGTTACAATATGTACAATAAGCGTGCGCAATTACAGATTGCGTGGATACGTTTGATAGTGGAAGAGCAAGATCGCGGTCTCTTGGGGAGGAGACATCGATGAAAGCGAATTCAGAAAAAACTAAGCAGAGTAAAAAAGCGACGCGCCGTGTACTGGCAGGCGTTTTGTGCGGAGCCTCCGTTTTGAGCCTGGTACTGTCGCTCGTTATGCCCCCGATCTCGCAGGCCATCGCCAACGATGCCCAGACAGTTTCTACCGCGGAAACTGTAATGGGGGGGTTCCTCAAGTGAGTCCGCTGCTGTAGGTAACACCAGCGAGGATGCCGAAAACCAGAATAGCGACGAGACCGATGGCGGCGAGTCTGGCTCTTCAAATAGTGTTGAGCAGGCTCAGAGTGCGAATGCGGCTTCAGCGGGAGCGACGGCCACCGTGAAGCCGGGAATTTACGTTCCCACGTCTATCGGTATCGGTACGAATATCAATGTCTCAACCCCTGATCCCGGCGTGGCCACCTACGTCGGCCGCGACATGTACATCGGTGGTAAGCCGAGCGATAAGCCGAGCGACGGCACTATCGATCTTGATGCGGACAACGCCCCCACCGGCTCATATGCCGCTGAGGCGGAGGGCCTTACCGTGGTCCGTGGCAAGCTTGCCATGAATCCACTCAAAGAGAGCTGGCCCTATAATAATAGTGGCGGCGCTGGTTTCCGCTTTGGCACCGTTGGTTTTGGTTCCCAGTTCCGTCCTGTCTACGGCAGCACCGTGCTTGCGGTCGCCGGAATCGACAGTGCGATCACCAAAATGAGCGTTGGTTACAACGGCAACTTGCCGGGGGCGACTACCGTTGGCGCTTGGAACAAAGGCGCTTGGGTCGGACAGCAGAGACCTTTTGAGGGCGCGACTCCTTCCGGCTTTGCCTACACCGCGCAAATCGCAGGCCCCATCACATACTGGCGCGATAGCGACTATAAACGCCAGTCTGTGGTGACAATGCAGGGTAATTGGTACGAGGGCTTGTCTGCTCTGGAAAGCACCCTGTTCAATAAAGCTGTTGATTTGACTAATGTCAACGGTAGCGATTATTCGAGCTATAACGGTACAAATGGATACCTCTCGAAGCTATCGAAACAGCTCGACTCGTTTGAAGATACCGGCGAGGTGGATGTCAACGGCTTTGCAGAGCCTAATAGCAACTACGTCATCAACAAGTACAATAACGACGGAACAAGCTATACACTCAAATTCGATGGTGGCGACGATGGCAGCGGCAAGTCTGTTTCCGGTGCGCTCGATACCGGAATCCCGAGCAATAAGATTCGCAACACCGAGCGACTCATCACCTTTACCGGCGATGGAACTTCTATGCAACAGGTCTTCACCATCGCCGGTTCCGAGCTCTCCAACTGGAAGGATGGCGTCTACTACCGCGGCGTCGACTTTAAGTTCACCAATATCCCCGAAGGCGCATCCATTGTCGTGAACGTTACAGGTACTAATCCTGTCGAGTTCCACAACGGCTGGCGCTTCTGGTGGGGAGATACAGAAATATCTCGCGGTTACGAGAGTCAGTACGCCAAGAAAGACCTTGACGCGAAATACTCGCTGGCCTCCCAGTCCATCATGTGGAACTTCGTCGATACCACCAGCCTTACCATTCGAGGCGGCATCGCGGGAGAAAACCGCGCGGACTGGGGATACGGCGGCACAGCCACCGGTGCCAAGTGGACTGACGACGATCCTGCGGCGGCTATGATCGGATCGATTCTCGTTCCCAACGGAAGTTTCGACGACCATGTGACTACCAACGGCCGCGTTTATGTGGGCGTCGATTTCTCAATGAACAGCCCGAAGGTTGCCGCAGCATTTGGTGAGGGTAACTCGGCTTCCGTCATCGATATGGATCAGGAGCGTCACAACTTCCCGTGGTCTGGGTCGTATACGCCCGACGGCTCCGCCGTTGCGTGGAGCAAGGTCGATGCGGCGAACGGCAACACGTCGCTTCCTGGTTCCTCGTGGACGATATACGGCACTGTCGATGATGCCAAGAATGAAACGAATCCCATCGTTACGGTAACGGATGGCGGTGCCAATGATTACTCTTCGGATGATGGCGAGCTTCAGTTCAACTATTTGAATCAGAAGGCCAAAATTGGCGATCCCAACGATAAAGACTACTTCACGTACTACATTCGCGAGGTCAAGGCGCCGGCTGGTTATCAGAAGTCGGACACCATCTACTACGCAACCATGAACAATACCGGCGAGCAGGTGAACTATGTTCAGGGTTATGTGGATACGACGAACAACAACTTGCTGGTTCCGTTCAATAATAACTCCACGGGTGCCATTCCCAACGCCAGGATCACCGGTACGGTGTCTTGGACCAAGGTGGCGGAGGACGACACAAAACACACTCCTTTGCCTGGTTCTGAGTGGAAGCTCACCAAGAAAAAGGACGCCGATGGTACGGCCGACCAGTCCTGGACCGTGATCGACCGGGAGAGCGACCAGTCGACTTCGAGCGATACCACGTGGGCAGACACCGACACCGCGCCTGGCAAGTTCACGCTCGAGGGTCTGCTGCCGGGTACGTACACGCTTGTTGAGACCCAGGCTCCGTTTGGCTACAACTTGAACACCACGGTTTATGAGTTCACGGTGTCCAACGAGGACGGTTCCGTCACGTGGACCGAGGGAAAGAGCCCGACGATTGACGGGAACAACGTCTACATTTCCGACGCCCTTACCACTACGTCCGTGAAGATCCCGGTGACCAAATCTGTTCGCAATACGGACTGGCCGAAGGGCGATAAAGACAAATATGTGCCGTTCGAGTTCAGCATCGAGGCTACGGGGGCAAATAAGGATAGCGCACCTAAGCTTGATCCGACGACTATTTCCGTCGCTCCCGCAGCGGGCTCCACCAAGGTCAACGACATCGTGGCATCCTTTGGCGGTATCTCGTTCTCCAAAAAGCACCTCGCCAAGATCGACGATTCGAACCCGACTGGCGCCAAGACCTACACCTACACGGTGAAGGAGGTCGCGCCTATCACCGGTGCCATCGACAAGCTTCGCTACTCCAAGGCCGAGTACCAGGTGGCCGTCACGGTGAAGGCCGTCATGGATGAGACCACTGGCAAGTACTCCGGCCTCACCACCTCCACCACGGTCACGCAGGTGAAGGACGACATGGGCAACACCGTGAGTAACACCATCGGCAAGGACGCCGCGCCCAACGCCATTCCCGCCTCCACCTTCACCAACACCTACTCCACCACTCTGCCTCTTTCTGGTATGTCGGGCGTCACTCTGACGTACCTTGCCGGCGCGGTGGTGCTTTGCGCTGCTGCAGCCTGGATGCACATTCGTCGCAAGGCGAATGCGAAGGGAGGTAAGCGTCGTGAATAAGAAAGTTTGCTCCTTCCCGATCTTGTTTGCGCTGCTTGCCCTCCTGATCGGCACCTGCGCGGTTGTGTTCCCCGCTTCCGCGCAGGCCGCGCCGACCTCGACCGGTTCCATCACGGTGAGCGGCACCGTGGCGAGTAGCTACGACGCCTACCAGATCTTTAGCGCCAACGTCGTCGACGGCGACAGCGACGCTAAGATCGCCACCGACCTCGCCTGGGCAAGCGACGCCGCGCACGACGCCGCGCTGCCTGTGCTGCACAGCGCCGGCATGCCCAATTCCCAGACCGCCGCGCAGGAAGCTGCCGAGTGGCTCAACACCGATTCTCACCTTACGAGCGCGCTGAGCGCACAGCTCGCTCGTTCCCTCCAGAGCTCTGGCACCGAGTCCGTGGCCCTTAACGCGGGCACGACGGCCGAGCTGTCCTGTGGCTACTGGCTCATCGTCGCCGACGACGCCGTCATTTCCCAGGACGAGGCCGGCACCGCGCCGATCATGGCCCTGGTCGGTGGCAGCGCCGTCACCGTCAAGCCCAAGGCCGCGACGCCCAAGGTCGCCAAGCACGTGCTGGAGGACAGCACCGCCGCCTGGCAGAAGGCCGCCGACGCCACGGTCGCCGACGACCTGTACTGGCGCCTCTCGGCCACGGTCCCGGCGGGGCTCACGGCCTACGACACCTATACGGTGCGGTTCGTCGACACCATGAGCGCGGGGCTCGACCCCTCCAAGGTGGCCGCGAGCATGCGCGTGTACGCGGCGGCGGGCGCGGACGGCGGCTTCGGTGCCGTCTCGACCGGCAAGGACGGCCGCGCCGGCACCGAGCCCGCGAAGGGCTGGACCGACATCACGGCCCAGTGCGCCACCAAGGTGGCGGTCGACGGCAAGACCTTCACCGTGCGCACCGGCGACCTCATCGCCGCGCTCGGCGGGGCCGACGCCTTTACCGCGGGCGCCCGCGTGGTCGCCGTGTACAACGCACCGCTCAACAGCGCATGTAACCACGGCATCGCGAAGGGCAACCCCAACGAGGTCTACCTGCGCTACCCGCGCTCTCCCTTTGCCGACCAGTCCGGCGACGCCGGATTCACCCGCACGCCGAGCGACGATGCGTGCGCCTACACCTGGGATCTCGCGCTCACCAAGCGCGGCAGCGATGGCGACAAGCCGCTTGCCGGGGCGGTCCTGAGCATCGCCGACGACCGCGGTCGCACGCTGGCGGCCGACGGCACGTGGGATGCGGAGGGCAAGGCTACCGTCACCACGGGCGAGGACGGCCGCGTGACGGTCTCGGGCGTGGACTCGGGCAAGCTGGAGGTCCGCGAGTTCAAGGCGCCCAAGGGCTACACCGCCTTTGAGGGCACGCGCTCCGTGACGGTCAAGGCCGAGGGCCTGGACGTCGACCAGGTGGCCGCCGCCAAGCCTAAGCTCACCATCACGGCCGAGTCGCCCCTACGCGCCGACAGCGCGGACGGGTCGACGGGCAGCCTGGAGGCGTCGCTCATCAACACGCCAACCGGCACACCCCCTAGCATTACCACCGGAGGCTTTATGCCCTCGACTGGCGATATGGCAATGTACGCTGCGGCCGCCGCAGCGGTCGCCGGAGCCGCGCTCATCGTGGTCGCGCTCCTGGTCAAGCGGGGAGGTGGCAGCCATAAAGAGTAGCTGGCAGCCCCGCAGAGAGCGGGGCGAGACATAGCGAAGCAGATGCTAAGACACAGACAGACAGATTTAGATCAAATGGAATTCGAGCAGAAAGCAGAGGAAAAGAAGATGAGCATGAGCAAGAACATCGCACGCCTGGCAGTAACCGCCGGCCTCACAGCAGCACTGAGCTTCGGCGGCGTCATGGCGCCGGTGACCATGGCGTTTGCGGCGGAGGGTGCGACTGCTACGACTAATAGCATCACAATCAAGCAAGATAAAAATAACACGGACGCCGCGAATCCGGAAAAAAAGACTCAGTTTGTTGCCTATCAGATTTTTAAAGCCAAGGTGGTTGATGGGACTGACTCAGGCAACAAGGTCGTTTCTGATGTCGAATGGAACGCCGATGTGACACTTGACACCCGGAACGCCATTATTGCTGCTATTCAGGGCAGCACTGGCTATGATTCCACTAATCCGAAAATTCCCACTGAAAATCCCACCGCGCAGGATGTTGCTGACTGGATGGCTGCGAATCTCAAGAACGCTTCTTGGGTTGTGAACAATGGCGAATTGCTCGATAAGATTGCCGACTTGCTCAAGAACACTGCACCTACCATGCCAAAGGGGGCTACTAGCGCTGCTTTCGCCGCAGATACCTCAGTTTCTTTTGAGAACCCTGGCTACTATCTCTTCCTGACTGACGCTGGCTCTATCGGCAGTGCGGATGAACATTCCGGCAAAAAGCAGACTGGTACGTCGCCGATCTTCGCTGTCGTGGGCGGCAGTGCTGTTGAGGTTATCGAGAAGACCGGCATTCCTACGGTTACAAAGAAGATTAAGGACGACAAGCCCCACAGCGATTGGGCCGACAAGGCTGACTCACAGGTTGGTCAGAATGTTCAATATCAGCTAACCGGCACCGTTGCCGGAAACGTGGCCTCGTTCGATAGCTACTACTACGAGTTTCATGATGAGCTTTCTGCTGGCCTGACGGTTAAAGAGAGCTCCATTAAGGTATATGCTGGCAATAATCGCGACAGCGCTGTGGATATTACTTCTGCATGCACTCCCGAAGTCAAGGGCGGTCAAAACGGCGCGGGTCAAATCTTGACCGTTAAGTTCGGTGACCTCAAGACCGCCGTGTCCAACCTCACCAAGGACACGAAGATTTTCGTCGAGTATGCCGCCATGCTCGATCCCGTGAAGGCTGAGATGGTTACTGTTGGCGGCGAGGGTAACGAGAATACCGTCAAGCTCATCTACTCCAACAACCCCATGAGCAATGGCAGGGGTGAGTCCGTGCCCGATACTGTTCGCGACTACACCTATGCGCTCAAACTCGTCAAGCAAGATCACGAAAGCAAGAACAAGCTCCGGAATGTCGGATTTACCATTCTGGCTACCGATCCTGATGACAATGCGGACGGCAGCGCTTTCAAGGGCAAATACGTTCAGCAGCATGGCAACCTTGGTGAAAATGAATACGAGTTCTTTACTGATAAGAATGGTGAAATTAACATCACGGGACTTGACGCCGGAACGTACACCGTTCACGAGAAAACTGCCCTCGGCGAATACAATTCGCTGAAGGACTTCACTTTCACAATCTCGACTCCGGAGTCTGGTGAAGGCAGCCTTCGTCAAACCGAGGAAGAGGCAAAGACTGTGAAGGTCACCAGGAATGCGGAGACTTCCAACCTCGTTATCCTTGACGCCACCCAGACTGATGGCACCGTTAACCTTACCGTCGAGAACAAGAAGGGCTCTGGCCTCCCGCTCACCGGTCTTAACGGCGTGACCTTCACTTGGATCGCTGGTGGCGCGGTGCTGTGCATCGGCGTGGCGCACCTCATCCGCAGCCGTAAGCAGGCCGAGGAGTCCGAGCAGGAGTAACGCTCGCTCACCCATCCCTTTGGCAGGTGGGATGTGATGGCCATGAGACTTGCGGACACTTTTCTCGTCTATCTACGTTCTTGCTTTGCCATTCTCTTTTCGGGGCAGACTCCGCACTGGAGTTTGCCCCGTTTTTTGGATAACGCAGCCACCCTCCATCGTCCGATGCGGGCACGTTCGTCATCGCGTTTCTTGACTCGTATGAGGTTCGGTTTAAGGTCCGTAGGCGCACGCGCGGTGCGGACGGTAGAAGGCATTTGCGCCGCAAGCGCAAATAAGAATGCCCGGGGGTCGGATCCCGGGCATTTAACAAAAGCTGAAAACTAGGCCGCCCGCGCTCCCAAACATTTACGCGGGATGCGTCGTTTTCTATTGACATTGTATCCCGAATCGTCCCGCCGATCCGGGACATTTTGAAAACTCAAATGCGGGCTTAGGCACGAACGGTATCTCTTTAATTCCGAAAATTATGTATAATTCCAATACAAACTGGAATCAAACGAAAACAATGGAAATGAACGAAGCACTAATCTACTTACAAGAAGCACTAGGCCTCTCTGCCAAGACCAAAACTTGGCCTGGATCCGCACACTTGCCGCTGCATCTGCGGACGATTGAGGTCCGCGCTGTTGACGCAAACGGTTTTTCGTTTTTGCTTGCAAGTTTGCCTACTGGTGTCGGGCTTCCCGAGGCTAAGAGAGTCTATAGTCAGCTAGCCTTGCGCGCGGAGACTCCTGTTGTCGTTTCGTTTCCTGATGCCGATGCACGTCAGCGCAAAGCATTGGTCGCACAAGGGATTCCGTTTGTTTGCCCCGGCAGACAGGCTTTTCTTCCATTTATGGGCACAGCCTGCACGGAGAGGGGCGGTGCCCGGTTTCGCAATCACGCGACCAAGATGTCACCCAACGCGCAGGCTGCCGCAATCTGGGGAGCAGCCCAGGAGCCGTATCGTCCCTATGACCTTTGTCGTGCGCTTGGGATTTCGGCAAGCCGCGCGAGTGAGGCCATAACCGAGCTTGTTGACAGGGGACTCGCGAGGCGCGAGCGTCGCGAGCGACGTGTCGTCGTGTTCCCTGTTGCCGTTGATCTTCTGCTCAGCGAGCACATGGCAGAGCTCTCCTCGCCTGTCTCGAAGGTCTTTTTTGTAAGGAAGACGGCGCAGATCGACTATCTTGTTGACGCCGGGGAGACGGCTCTCGCTGCGCGTTCCATGCTCGCTGCGCCGGGCATGGAACAAAAGGCCGTCTTAAGAAGTACATGGCGTCAACTGAGCGACCTCGAAGTCGCAGACGGGGAGTTGCCGGATAACGAGACGGCGATGATCCAAGTGTGGCGCTATGCACCCGTGTTTGCCGACTCCTCTCGTGTCGACAACATTTCGCTTGCGCTATCTTTGGCGGCAATCGACGATGAGCGAATTCAGCTCGAAGTCGATCGCATGTTTGGAAAGGAATATCCATGGCAAGAAGCGCTGTAGAAGGTCTTCAAGAATTTCAGCAGCATATGCAAGAAGCTGCAGGATCGTATGCCCTTATCGGCGGCACGGCATGCGACATTTTGCTCGCGGAGGCGGGACTTCCGTTTAGGGCGACTCACGATTTTGATGTGGTAATTGTCGCCGATGACCGGTTGCCTCAGACGGCAGAAGCTATATGGACTTTGGTGCGTGATGGCGGTTACCGCTGCGGCTGGGGCGAAGGCAAAGGCTCATGTTTTTATCGGTTTACAGAGCCTAAGAGGCCGGGTTACCCCCATATGATTGAACTCTTCGCGAAGTGCCCCGACTTTCTAAAGGGTCGTGAGGGGATTGATGTGGCGCCAATTCACGTTGATGAAAACATAAGCAGTCTTTCGGCAATTTTGTTGGACGATGCTTACTACAGCTTGTTCCTTCAGGGAATTCGGACCGTAGGCGGCGTTTCGGTCCTGGGTACGGAATACATTGTCCCGTTCAAAGCGAAGGCGTATCTCGACCTAAAAGCCAGAAGGGAAGCGGGGGAGAACGTTGATTCGAGGAAGGTAAAAAAGCATAAACGCGATGCGCTGAGGCTTGCTCAGTTGCTTGGCGAGTCGGAAGGTGTCGACCTGCGCGGAGAACTGAAGGACGATATGCTTGCGTTTGTTAAAGATTGCGAGGTGGGCGACGTCAATCTGAAACAGATTGGGGTTGCGGGCGTAACGATGGCGCAGTTGCTCGAGACGATGAAAGCAATATACGGCTTGATTGGTTGAGTGGGGTTACGCGGCCCGGACGGTGCCGCCTAGCTGCGTTGTCCGGCGCATGGGCTCGCTAATCGGCTATTATTTGTTTAGACAACTTGAGTTGAAGAGGAGTGACCGGTGATGGTGCAGGGCGCCAAACATATGAAGAGCAATAACGCCGCGGACAACGGCGGCTCAAGCCCTCAGCCCAAACCTCAACCAAAACCTAAGCGCCGTCGCAAGCGACTGCCGCGTTGGGCCGACCGGCTCATCACCATCGTCATCATCCTTATTGGCGTGGGCCTTATGACCTGGCCGTGGATCTTGGACCGGCTCGAGGCCTCGGGCGTGTTCAACCAGATCAGCACGGTGTCCAGCACCGTGGATGCGCTGTCTGCCGAGGAGCGCGAGCGCATCCTGCTCCAGGCGCGCTCCTTTAACGAGCAGCTGGCGGGCGAGGCCACCGAGCTTCCCGCCGACCAGATCGAGCCCTACGCCCAGCAGCTCATCTTTGACCGCGACCCCATGATGAGCTGGGTCGAGATCCCCTCCATCGACGTGAGCATGCCCATCTACCACGGCACGAGCGAGGAAGTCCTTATGGCGGGCGTCGGCCACCTGGAGGGCACGAGCCTGCCG
This sequence comes from uncultured Collinsella sp., assembly GCA_902495085.1. Classification (GTDB taxonomy): domain Bacteria; phylum Actinomycetota; class Coriobacteriia; order Coriobacteriales; family Coriobacteriaceae; genus Collinsella. Next base: position 16,092 of record CABUWA010000003.1, read on the forward strand.
GTGGGCGGCACCTCGACGCATTGCGTGCTCACCGCGCACTCGGGCATGCGCAACTTGAGCATGTTCGACGACATCCACTCGCTGGAGCCCGGCGACCTGGTGCTGCTGCACACCATGAATAAGACGCTCGCCTACAAGATGGTGGACTCCGAGGTGGTGCTGCCCGAGGAGATGGAGTCGCTGACCATCGAGCCCGGCGCCGACAAGGTGACGCTCGTCACCTGCACGCCCTACGGCGTGAACGACCATCGCCTGCTGGTGCATTGCGTGCGCACCAAGTACAGCAAGAAGGACGTCGACAAGCAAAAGTCGCTGGCCGGCCGCCACTGGGGCAAGCGCGAGTTTGCCGTGCTCATCGTGGTCGTGGCCATTGTGCTGTTGCTGCTGGACATCGTGATCCACGCGGTCCGCAAGCGCCGCAAGGCCAAGGCCTCGGCATAAGACATCGTTCAGAACCACCACAAAGGGGGCAGGCACCTTTGTGGGAGTCGGGGCTTCCAAACCATCACAACATTCGATGAAAATCGCGATTTTGGCGAAAAGCGTCGAATGTTGTGATGGTTTTCGTTGCGGGCGGGACGGTTTTCGTTGCGGGCGGGACGGTTTTCGCTGCGGGCGAGACGGTTTTCGCTATGGACGGTGCGATTTCGCTGCAGAACCGCCAGCCCGCCGCCCACCAACCGCCGCCCTCGTTACGTTTTCGCTGCATTTGGGTAAAGTGCCTGCTCCAAGCCGGCGTTGCCCTGTATACTAGAGCGGTTTATCTGTTATGCGGAAGGGAGCGCCTATGGCACTCAGCGAGAAAGACGTGCGCGGCATCGCCGAGTACGCGAAGATCGCACTGACCGATGACGAGCTCACCCAGATGACGTCCTACATGAACGACGCCGTCCAGATGCTCGAGCCCGTCTTGCAATATGACTTGCCCGACGTGGAGCCCACGTTCCATCCTATCGGAAGCCTGTCCAACGTGATGGGCGATGACCTGCGCGAGCCCGAGCGCGACCTGCCGCTCGACGTCGCGCTCGAAAACGCCGGCAGCGCGCGCGACCGCTACTTCCGCGTGCCGTCCATTTTGGGAGAGGGGGAGAGCGAGTAATGGCGCAGAGCTTCGATTCCCTTACTGCTGCCCAGATTGCCGCGGGCGTTGCCGTCGGCGACTTTACCGCTACCGAGGTGGCCAAGGCCTCCCTTGCCGCCATCGAGGCACGCGAGGGCGGGGTCCAGGCATTCCTGCAGGTAGCGCCCGAGCTCGCGCTCGAGGCCGCTGCGCGCGTGGATGCCGACCGTGCCGCAGGCAAGCCGCTGCCCCCGCTCGCGGGCGTGCCGCTGGCCATTAAGGACAACATGAACCTCGTGGGCACGCGCACCACCTGCGCTTCCCGCATGCTCGAGAACTACCAGAGCGTCTACACCGCCACCTGCGTCCAGCGCATGCTCGACGCCGGCTGCCTGCCCATGGGCAAGGCCAATATGGATGAGTTCGCCTTTGGTAGCTCTACCGAGAGCTCGGCCTTCCATCGCACCAACAACCCCTGGGATACCGAGCGCGTGCCCGGCGGCTCCTCGGGCGGCTCCGCTGCCGCCGTCGCCGCGGGCGAGGTCGCGCTCTCGCTGGGCTCGGACACCGGCGGCTCCATTCGCCAGCCGGCGTCGCTGTGCGGCGTGGTGGGCTTTAAGCCCACGTATGGCGCCGTGAGCCGTTACGGCGTGGTTGCCTTTGGCTCGTCGCTCGACCAGGTGGGTCCCTTCGGTCGCACGGTCGAGGATGTCGCGCTGGCCATGAACGCGCTTACCGGCGCGGGTCACGATCCGTATGACTGCACCAGCCAGGATTGCGCCGTCGACTTTACCGAGCATCTTAACGACAGCATCGAGGGCAAGCGCGTGGGCATCATCCCCGCGTTTATGGAGGCCGAGGGTCTGACGCCCGAGGTCAAGGCCGCTGTTCAGCGCGCCGCCCAGGAGCTGCAGAACCAGGGCGCCGAGCTGGTCGAGGTCGACCTGCCGCACCTGGACGCCGCCATCGCCGCCTACTACGTCATCGGCCCGGCCGAGGCGTTCTCCAACCTAGCACGGTTTGACGGCATTCGCTACGGCTATCAGGAGGAGGGCTGCGCCAATCTGTCCGACCAGAGCTCGCTCTCGCGCGCCCACGGCTTTGGCGCCGAGGCCAAGCGCCGTCAGATGCTCGGCGCCTACCTGCTGAGCTCGGGCGTGTACGACAAGTACTACTACGCCGCGCAAAAGGCTCGCACGCTCATCACGCGGGACTACGACGCCGCATATGCCAAGGTGGACACCATTCTCATGCCCGCCTCGCCGCGCACGGCCTTTAAGTTTGGCGAGATCAGCGACCCCACGCAGATGTACCTCTCCGACCTGTACACCATCTCGCTCAACATTTGCGGCAACGGTGGCATCTCGGTGCCGCTGGGCCTGGGCGAGGATACTCAGCTGCCCGTTTCTGCCCAGCTGGTTGGTCCGGCGTTTAAGGACCGTCAGCTGCTCACGTTTGCCCGCGCCCTGGAGCGCGGCTTTGCCGATGCCGCCACGGGTGCGCCCGCGCTTTCCGTCGCGCCCGATTTTGCCGGGAAGGGAGGCGAGCTGTAATGAAGGAGCTTTCCGAGGTCCTGCAGGATTGGGAGGCCGTGATCGGCCTGGAGATCCATACCGAGCTCACCGCACTCGATACCAAGATGTTCTGCAACTGCAAACTCAGCCACGATGACGAGCCCAACGCCAACGTGTGCCCGGTGTGCCTGGGACTGCCCGGCGCCCTGCCGGTGCCCAACAAGCGCGCCATCGAGAGCATCGTCAAGGCCGGTCTCGCCACCAACTGCGAGATCCAGCGCCACTCGATGTTCTACCGCAAGCACTACTTCTATCCCGATATGGCCAAGAACTTCCAGACCACGCAGGGTCCGGTCGCCTTTGCCATGTACGGCCATCTGGATCTGGACGTGACCGGTCGCGGTGCCGCCGAGCGCCCCGACTGCGCGTTTGGCGAGGCCGAGGCCCAGAGTCTGGCGAGCGCCTCGGCCAACGCCGAGGGCCTGTCCACGTCCATGACGTCGACCATGCGCGAGGGCAATCAGCGCGCCGGCCATCTGGCTAGCTACGATGCGTCCAACCTGCGGATGCCCGAGCGTCGCGAGGACGGTTCCTACACGGTGCCCATCCGCATCCTGCGCATCCATATGGAGGAGGACGCCGCCAAGATGGTCCACGTGGGCGGCGCCGAGGGCCGCATTACCGCCGCGGCCGAGTCGCTCGTCGACTACAACCGCTGCGGCACGCCTTTGATTGAGCTCGTGACTGAGCCCGATCTGCGCACGCCCGAGGAGGCCCGCCTGTTTATGGAAAAGCTCCGTCGCATTTTTGTGACGCTGGGCATTTCGGACTGCTCCATGGAGAAGGGTTCCATGCGCTGCGACGGCAACGTGTCGCTGCGTCGCCGCGGCGAGACCAAGCTGGGCACCAAGACCGAGCTTAAGAACCTCAACTCGTTTAAGAGCCTGCATGACGGCCTTGCCTACGAGATCTGCCGCCAGGCCGAGGTGCTCGAGGAGGGCGGCATCATCTATCAGGAGACCCGCCACTGGGAGCCCAGCCGCAAGCGCACCGTGGTCATGCGCGTTAAGGAGACGGCCGACGACTATCGTCTGTTCCCCGATCCCGACCTGGCGCCGTTCGACCTTGACGACGAGTTTATCGACCGTTGCCGTGACGAGATTCCCGAGCTGCCCGATGCCAAGCGTGCCCGTTTTGAGGCCGACTTTGGCATTAAGGCGGCCGACGCCGAGCAGATTGCCGGCGACCCCGAGTTTGCCGAGTTCTTTGAGGCCGCCGCTGCCGGTATGGCTGGCAAGGAGGCCCAGACGGTCGCAAACCTGCTGGTGAACGAGATGATCGCCTACCTTAAGGGCGCGGGCGTGTCGCTCGCCGAGTCCGGCATTGCGCCGGCTCAGGTGGCGGCTCTTGCCAAACTGCTGGCGACTGATGCAATCAGCTCCAACCAGGCGCACGAGGTCTTTGAGGCCATGGCCCAGACCGGCGACGACCCCAACAAGATCGTCGACGAGCGCGGTATGCGTCAGGTGAGCGATGCCGGCGCGCTGCAGCCGATCGTGGACGAGGTGCTGGCTAACTGTGCCGATCAGGCACAGCAGTATCGTGACGGCAACCAGAAGGTCATCGGCTTTTTGGTGGGCCAGTGCATGAAGGCGAGCCGCGGCAAGGGCAACCCGAAGCTCTTCAACGAGTTGCTGAGAACGTCGCTCTCGTAAACGGGAACCCGGGAGCCCCGGCAGGGCGGGTGCTTCCTCAAAATTTCGAACAGTCCTGCGCAAGACGAAGGCCACATTAAGTGGCCTTCTTTGCGTGCGGAACTCATTTTGAGCAAGCACCCGCCCTGCCGGGGCTCCCGGGTTCCGTGACGACTCGGCCGTTCGGGTCAGGTAGGCTGATAGGAAAGATGGTGACGGAGGCGCAAAATGCGCCTCCGCCTTTTGAATGTGATGAAAGTGTGGCGAAATGAGCTTAAAACTTCCGTAAATGTGATAAATGTCACGTTTTACCTAGGGTAAAATGTGGGAAATATCACGTTTACGGAAGTTTCTTTGCGGGAGGTTCGGTCATGCAGCGAGATATCATTGCCAAGCTTAACGCTTGGAAAGCGTCAGAATATCGTAAGCCGCTTATCCTTAAGGGGGCGCGCCAGGTTGGAAAGACGTGGGCGCTTAAGGAGTTCGGCCGAACCTCGTACCTCAATTTTGTGTATCTGACGCTCGAGGAGCCGTCACCTGGGGTACAGAGCGAGTACGCTCAGTTTTTCGAAGGTACGCGCGATCCTCGACGGATCATCTCAAATCTTTCCCTGGCACTTGGACAGCCTATCGATCCCGGCGAAACGCTGCTTATTATTGATGAGATCCAGGATTGTCCTTCTGCAGTCGGCGCCCTTAAATACTTCTGTGACGAGGCCCCCGAGTATCACGTCGCATGCGCAGGGTCTTTGTTGGGCGTTCGCTTGTCCCGTGAGACCAGCGCTTTTCCGGTGGGAAAGGTCGAGTTCATGGAGATGCGCCCCATGAGCTTTTCCGAGTTTCTGAAAGCCGAGGGCGCTGCAAACTACGACGAATACCTTGGCGGCCTGGATCAGATCGAGACAGTGCCCGATTTCTTCCATGTCCGTCTCGTCGAGCATCTTCGTCGTTATTTTGCATGCGGCGGCATGCCAGAGGCTCTTGGCCGGTGGGTGGAGACGGGCGATATCGTTCAGGTCGATAAGGTGTTGTCTGATCTCTTGGATTCCTACGAGCGCGATTTTGCCAAGCATGGTGGCCGTGCGCAGTTCGCCAAGCTTTCGCAAATATGGAACTCGATTCCAGCTCAGTTGGCGCGCGAGAACAAAAAGTTCGTTTGGGGTGCGGTGCGCGAGGGGGCTCGTGCTAGAGAATACGAGGATGCTCTGGAATGGCTTGCCGATGCTGGGCTCATCACGGCGGTTCGCCTTAATGCTGCCGGTGGTGTGCCGCTCTCTGCGTACGATGACCTCAAGGCATTTAAAGTCTACTGTCTTGATGTCGGCTTGCTGCGCCGCATGGCAAGGCTGGATGCGTCCGCTTTTGCCATCTCGGATGCGCTTTTTTCGGAGTTCAAAGGTTCGTTCGCCGAGAACTATGTGCTTCAGGCATTACTTTCACAGTTAGATGCTGCTCCGCGTTATTGGACAAACGAGAAGCCGAAGCACGAAGTCGATTTTTTGATTCAAGTCGGAAACGAAATCGTTCCCGTCGAGGTCAAATCGGGAGAGGTCGTTCATTCCAAGAGCCTTAAGTACTATGCCGACAAGCATGCGGAGACGACTCCATTGAGGGTCCGCTACTCACTTAAGAACCTAAAGCTCGACGACGGGGTGCTCAACATTCCGTTGTATTTGGCTGATCGATCTGTCCCTCTTATCAAAAAGGCGCTTGATTGTGCACATCTTGACGTTTAGATCCTGGGTGAGCTGACGGGCGGCGGCTAATTAATCGCTCCGTTACGGCCAGGGAGCTTGGGCCTTAGCGATGCTTGCTTCGCCAAGTCGTGGGTGTCATGCCGGTGTATTGTTTGAAGGCTTGGGCGAAGGCGGCCTGCTGAGGGTAGCCTAGACGCTCTGCCACCTGCGCTATCGTGAGCGAGCTGTCGGCCAAAAGGTCCTGTGCTCGCTCCATGCGGCGTCTGCGAATGTAGGCGCCCAGGGACTCGCCAGTTTGGGCCTTAAAGGTGGCGCATAGCTTGGAGCGGCTTGTGTAGAGCCTCTCGGCCACCTCGTTGATACCCACGCGTCTGCCTTTGTCGAGCGAGCGCTCAATCATTGCCGTTGCTTCTTCGGCAATGGTTATGCTGACGCGTGTGTCTGCCGCCTGCCGCGCCTGCTTGTGGGCCGCGCGCGAACAGGCGAGCTCCGCGACCATGGTCTCCACGATGCCCTGCATATAGACGTGTCCGCCTACGGTGCGGGCGCGGTCCTCGTTAATCCGGCGCAGCGTGTGGCAGATGGCAGACGTCGCTTCCTCGTGCCACGGCTCGGCAAACGCCTCAAAGATTCCCGCGAACTCGGTGGGATAGCGGTGCTCCAGTTCGTCAAAATATCCAGGCAAAAAGAGCACCGAGCGCGAGTAATAGAGCTCCCCCGCAAACAGCGGGCTTAATTCCTTGCCACAGCTATCTTGGATAAAGCTGCAAACGGCATTGTTTGGCCACGGTCCATGCAACGGTTTAAGGTTCGCGGGCGTTATGCCAGCCTCGGGCATGCATGTAAGTGTGGGCGCGCTGACCTCGCTCACGCAGGCGTATGGCTCGGGAGTGTATTCGGCTAGGTACATGTTGCGCGTCGGGGTTATGAAATGCTCCATGACGATGCAGGTGGGGGAGAGGGGCATGATCCATGCGCGGCCGTGCGCCCGGTCGTTTGCCACCTCGCCGGTAAAGACGGCGCCCTTGCCGGTAAGCTCCAGGCCAAACTGCTCAAACTGCGGAGCGTAGAGCTCGGTTATATCGGTCGCTGACCGCCGTATTTGCAAAAGCGTCCCTTTCCTTTGCAGAAACGTCCACGCCTGGCTTGATTGTGAGCCATGGCTAACACGTCAATGATAAGTTCATTACGGTTAACTCTCAAGCCGTTAGAAAGGAATCTCATGGCAAAGGAATCAAAGAGGGAAGGCGGCGGTATCGGCGAGCTGCTTGCATATGCCGGTGACCGCAAATTCCTAACGTATTTGGGCATGGCGCTCTCGGCGCTCTCGCAGCTGCTGAGCTTTGGCCCGTACGTGTGCATTTGGCTTGTCGCGCGCGATCTGATCGCCGTGGCACCTAACTGGAGCGAAGCCACCGATATCGCGATGTATGGCTGGTGGGCCGTTGGTTTTGCCCTGGCAAGCATCGTAGCTTATTTCGTGGGGCTCATGTGCACGCATCTGTCCGCGTTTCGCTGCGCGTCCAATATCCGCAAGACTACGAGCGAGCACCTGCTTAAGTTGCCGCTTGGCTACTTTGACACGCACGCCACCGGCGAGCTGCGCCGTATTGTAGACGGATGCGCCGCCTCCACCGAGACCCTGCTCGCGCACATGCTGCCCGATATCGCCGGCGCCACCGCCATGGTCGCAGGCCTGCTCGTGCTGCTTTTCGCCCTCGATTGGCGTTTGGGCGTGGCATGCCTTATCTCGGTCGTCGTTTCGCTTGGCGCCATGGCCACCATGATGGGCGGCAAAGGCGCCGAGTTTATGAAGGCCTACATGGAAGCGCTGGTCAAGATGAACAAGACTGGCACCGAATACGTACGCGGCATCCCCGTGGTCAAGGTGTTTCAGCAGACGGTCTACTCCTTCAAGGCCTTCCACGATGCGATTGCCGAATACGCGGACATGGCACAAAGCTATGCGGGCACGTTCTGCCGAGGTCCGCAGGTGCTCAACCTCACCGCGCTCAATGGCCTTGTGGCATTTCTTTTGCCCGTGGCGTTGCTGTTGGCGCCGGGCGAGACGGACTTCGCGCACTTTATGGTCAACTTCACGTTTTACGCGATATTTTCGGCCGTGGTGCCGACGGCCATGACCAAGCTCATGTTTGTGGGCGAGGCCTCTCAGATGAGTGCCGATTCGCTGGCTCGTATTCGAAGCGTCATGGATTCCAAGCAGCTCTCCGTGCCCGCCCAACCCAAACACCCTGCCGGCGGCGACGTGCGATTTGAGGATGTGAGCTTTACCTACGAGGGCGCCGAAGCGCCTGCCGTCAACCATGCGAGTTTTAGCGTTTCCGCGGGTAGTACCCTCGCCCTGGTGGGTCCCTCGGGTGGCGGTAAATCAACCTGTGCAAGCCTGATCCCGCGTTTTTGGGATGTCTCTTCGGGCCGCGTACTCGTGGGCGGTGTGGACGTTCGCGATATGGATCCGCACGAGCTTATGGACCAGGTTGCCTTCGTGTTCCAGACCAACCAGCTGTTCCGGCAAACACTTGCCGATAACGTGCGCGCCTCCAAGCCTACGGCCACTGACGACGAAGTGCGTGCGGCCCTCTCCGCAGCTCAGTGCGACGACATTGTGGCCAAGCTCCCACAGGGCATCAATACCATGCTCGGTGCCGGCGGAGCATATCTTTCGGGCGGCGAGGTCCAGCGCGTGGCACTCGCCCGCGCAATCCTTAAAGACGCGCCTATCGTGGTGCTCGACGAGGCCACGGCGTTTGCCGATCCCGAGAACGAGGCGCTCATCCAGCGCGCCTTTAGCAAGCTGGCGGCGGGTCGCACGGTCATTATGATTGCGCACCGACTCTCGACTGTAGTGGGCGCAGACCAAATCGTGGTGCTCAACCAGGGCAGCGTGCAGGAATCGGGTACCCATGCCGAGTTGCTGTCCCAAGAGGGTCTGTATGCCAAGATGTGGGCCGAATACGAACAGGCCGCGAGCTGGAAAATCACTGCAGCGACCGTGGATGTCGCCGTCACGAAGGGAGGCGAGGCCTAAATGTTCGCCTCATTCCAAAAGAAGTATTTCCTATCCGATAAAGGCATCGCCGGCGTAAAACGCGGCATTTTCTGGACCACGCTCACCAATCTCATTACCATGGCCGGCATGGGCTTTTTATTCCTGGTTATGGCCGGCTTTGTCGAGCATCTCACCAGCGGGGCTGACCTGCCGGATGCCCTGCCGATCGTGGGCGGCCTCCTGGTCTTTTTCGTGTTGCTCTTTGCCTCTAACTGGCAGCAGTATTACTACACCTACTGCATCTTTTACGAGGAGTGCGGCAAGCAGCGTATGGAGATTGCCGAGCGCTTGCGCAAACTGCCGCTGTCGTTTTTTGGTCGTCGTGATCTGGCCGATTTAACCGAGACCATTATGGGTGACGTCCAGGCCATGGAGCACGCCTACAGCCACGTGCTGGGAGAGCTTTGGGGTGCCATCATCGCAAGCGCCATTGTGTTCGTGGCGTCGCTGTTCTTTTGCTGGCAGCTGGCGATCGCGGCGTTTTGGAGCGTTCCCGTGGCCTTTGCCGTGCTGTATCTAACACGCGGCCCCATGACTCCGGTGTTCGATCGCGTGCGCGCCGAGAAGGTCAAGGTTATCGAGGCGATTCAAGAGACGCTCGACTGCGCTCGCGAGATCCGCGCCACCAACCAGGAGGCCCATTATCTTGAGGGGCTCAACGTCGTGATCGATGCCGAGGAGCGCGAGACCACCAGAGGCGAGCTCGCTAACGGGCTTTTGGTCAACTCCGCCTTTGCCATCCTGCGTCTGGGCATTGCCACCACGCTGGTCACGGGTGCCGCGATGGTCGCCTCCGGGCAGGTCGACTTTTTGGTGATGTTTGCCTTCCTGCTTATGGTGAGCCGTATCTATGCGCCCTTTGATCAGGCGTTACTGTTAATGTCCGAGCTGTTTGCCGCCGAGTCCTCTGCCAAGCGCATGCGTTCCATCATGGAAGAGCCCGTGGCGCGGGGCAGCGAGAAATTTGAGCCCGTGGGCCACGATGTGGTGTTCGATCACGTGGCATTTGGCTATGGTGCGGGCGAGGACGGCCGCGCCGGCGAGAAGGTTCTTACCGATGTGAGCTTTACCGCCAAGGAAGGCGAAGTTACGGCGCTGGTCGGTCCTTCGGGTTCTGGTAAGTCTACGGTGAGCCGCCTGGCCGCGCGCTTTTGGGATGCCACCGCGGGCAAGGTTACCGTGGGCGGCGTGGATGTTGCGAGCGTCGATCCCGAGGTACTGCTGCGTGATTACGCGATCGTCTTCCAAGACGTGCTGCTCTTTGACGATACAGTGATGGGAAACATCCGCCTCGGGCGTCGTGATGCCACCGATGAGGAAGTGCTTGCGGCCGCGCGTGCCGCTAACTGCGACGAGTTTGTGAGCCGTATGCCGCAGGGCTACGACACCATGATCGGCGAGAACGGCTCCAAGCTGTCCGGCGGTGAGCGCCAGCGCATCTCTATCGCCCGTGCGCTGCTCAAAGACGCGCCTATCGTGCTGTTGGACGAGGCGACGGCGAGCTTGGATGTGGAGAACGAGACCGTGGTACAGCAGGCACTCTCCCGTCTGCTTGCAGGTAAGACGGTTATCGTTATTGCCCACCGTATGCGTACGGTGGAAAATGCCGACAAGATCGTCGTGCTCAAGGATGGTGTGGTTGCCGAGCAGGGCACCCCGGCGCGGCTCAAGGCGGCAGGTGGGGAATTCGCCCGCATGGTTGCGCTGCAAAAGGAAGCGGCTGCCTGGCAGCTGTAGGAATGTGACAAAGGGACAATCCCTTTGTCATATTGAGTCCATCCCCATAGTTTCCAAAAAGTTAGCCATTGTTGACCAAATAGTTATACTAAACTATTTTCAAAAGCGTGCTCGAGCAAACTAATGAACTCGGGTGCTAAGGCACCATGCCGCGCTTGTGCGGCAAAAGGGAGAAGCAACATGAAGAAGTCGACGTTTAACACCCTGCTTGTCGGTGGCGGTTTTCTGCTTGGTACGGCTGGTATCAAGCTGCTTACCAGCGCTCCGGTAAAGAACGCCTGCGTGCAGGGCATCGCGTGCGGTATGCGCGTCAAGAACTGCTACCAGGACATGGTCGAGCAGGCCAAGGCCAATGTCGATGACATGGTTGCCGAGGCTGCCTACATCACCCAGAGCGAGGCCGCTGCTGACGAGGCAGCCGAGTAACGCTCTCAGGCACAAATTATGAGATTCTCGATTATCAGCGAGATCCCCGGCAGGACCCGTCTTCAATTGGCGGGTCCTGTGCCAGAGAGCGATCTCGATGCACTTCTTAAGCTTGGCGGCGATATCGACGGCGTGCACAAGGTGCGCGTTTATGGCCGCATTGGCCAGATGGCGCTGGAGTACGACGAGCCGCGCCGTGCAAGCGTGCTCGACGCCTTGGGTGCGCTCGATGCCCAGGCCATTGCCGACGCAAAGACGGGTTACGTGATGCAGCTTGAGCCACGCAAGCACAAGCTCGTCATGGATCTTGCCACACTTATCGGCGCCCACTACGCGCGCCGCTGGTTCTTGCCGACGCCTCTGCGTGCGGTGTTTGTCGTGGCCGGTTACATGGCCTTTTTACGCGCTGCCCTTCATGAGCTGGCGCAGCCGCGCCTGACCGTTCCCGTGCTCGACGCTTCGGCCATCGGCATTTCGTTCGTCAAGCGTGATGTCGACACCGCGGGCCAGACGATGTTCCTGCTCAACGTGGGCGAGCTGCTCGAGGACTACACGCGCGCCATGAGCGAAAACGAGCTCATCAACTCGCTGCTCGATGTGCCCGACAAGGCGCAAAAAGTCGTCGGCGACACCGAGGTAAGCGTTGCCGCCACCGAGCTTGAGCCCGGCGACTTGGTAGCCGTGCGCACCGGCATGTCCATCTGCATTGACGGTGTGGTCGAACAGGGGAGCGCCATGGTCAACCAGGCGACCCTGACCGGCGAGCCGCTTGCCGTCGAGCGCAGCGCAGGCGACGATGTGTTTGCCGGCACCGTCGTGGAAGACGGCAGCATCTTGGTGCGCGTGCGCGCCAACACGGCGCAGACCAAGCTGCGCTCGATCGTCTCGCTCGTGCAGACCGCCGACTCACTCAAGTCCGAGGGCCAGTCGCATATGGAGGACCTTGCCAACAAGATCGTCCCGTGGAACTTCCTGCTCGCGGGCCTGGTTGCGCTTACCACCCGCAGCCTCATCAAGACCTCAGCGGCACTGATGGTCGACTACTCGTGCGCACTCAAGCTCACGGGTTCCGTTGCCGTCATGACCGCCATGAGCGACGCCGCCAAGATGGGCGTCATGGTCAAGGGCGCGAAGTACTTTGAGTCGTTTGCCAAGGCCGATACCATTGTCTTTGATAAGACCGGTACGCTGACCGAGGCCCAGCCGCGCCTAGCTTGCGTGCTCACCACCGATGGCTGGAATGAGGACGAGATTCTGCGCCTTTCCGCTTGCTTGGAGGAGCATTTCCCGCATCCGGTGGCACGCGCCGTGGTCAATGCGGCGCGCGAGCGCGGGCTCGAGCACCGCGAGCGCCATGCCGCCGTCGAGTACATCGTGGCGCACGGCATCGCTTCGTCCATCGAAGGGCGTCGCGCCATCATCGGTTCGGCGCACTTTGTATTCGAGGATGAGGGTGCGCAGCTCGAGTCCAACATTAAGGAGCAAATCGAGTCCCAGATGCAGGGCCTGTCGCCGCTGTATCTGGCGGTCGACGGTACCGTTGTGGGTGTGCTCGGTATCGAGGACCCGCTTAAGCCCGGGGTCCGCGAGGCCATCGCCGACCTGCATGCGTTGGGCGTTAAGCACGTGGTCATGCTCACGGGCGACTCGGAGCGCACAGCCGAGCGCATTGCTCGCGAGGCAGGTGTCGACGAGTTTAAGGCCGAGCTGCTGCCCGAGGACAAGTACGCGTATGTGGAGCGCATTAAGGGCGAGGGGCGCCACGTTGCCATGGTGGGCGACGGCGTCAACGATTCGCCGGCGCTCGGTTTGGCCGACGTGGGGCTGGCAATGGGTGGTGGAAGCGACATTGCCAAGGAGGTCGCCGATATCATCCTGACCGATACGGATCTCGCCGCGATCGTGCGCCTGCGCCGCATGAGTCAGGGGCTTATCGACCGTCTGACGAGTTCGTATTCCAAGGTGATGCTCACCAACTCGGCGCTGTTGGCATTGGGTATTACCGGCATGATTACTCCGCAGGCGTCGTCGCTGCTGCACAACGGCTCAACGATCGCCTACAGCCTGGGCAACGCAAAGGCTTACCTGCGCTAGCGGACGTGTTCGCCCACGTTATCTGGCCTGCGCCCAGACGGCATCGGTGTCGTCCGGACGCAGGCCTTTTGCATTTGACCATTTGCTAGCTTCTCTATATAGTGTTGCTAGCTGTGCTAGCATTTGAAGGGAGCGGGATCAACGTGGGTGCTGTTAGCGGCATGGCGCAGGTGAACGTTCGCGTGGATCGCCAGGTCAAGGACCATGCGGAGGAAGCGTTGCGGCTTTCGGGCGGGTCACTGCCCGAGCTCATAAAAAAGGTGGTGGCCAAGGTCGCACAGGGTGGCGGGCAGTGCGAGGAAGTGCTTGCGGCCGTCGACGATCGGCAGCAGACCGTCGCGCCCGATACGCCGTTCGCCGCGTCGTGGGCAGCGGCAGACCGGCTTTATGCAGATTTGGGCATCGCTACGTCGCCCGTATCTGATGATCGCGATTGGGACGCAATCTATTCCGAAGCCATGGATGAGCATTATCGCCAAAAGGGGATGATCCAGTGAGCGGAGCCCCTCTTAAGATCATGGTGGATGCGAATGTGTGGGTCGATTCGTTTTGCGCCGACCATGCCGAGTCGCTCGCTGCCCGTGCCTTTATCGGACAGGCGGCGGAGGCGGGGGCATTGCTGTTCTTTCCGGTGCATATCGCCAAGGACGTGCTGTACGTTGTCCAACACGAACTGAAGCGTAGCGTTCTTGCCAGCGGGGGAGTGCTCGACGAGGCGTCTGCCCGTGCAATTGGCGATGCGACGTTGGCGTTTGTTCGGAATATGACCGAAAACGCTATGGCCGTGGGCGCTGATGCATCCGATCTGTGGCTAGCCGACAAATATCTGACGCTCCATCGCGATTACGAGGACAACTTGGTACTCGCCGCATGCAAACGCGCCCAGGTTGATTACTTGGTGACCAACGATCGTAAGCTGCTCGAACATGCCGATCTTGCAGCAAAGACACCTCGTCAAATGATGCCGATTCTTGCTTTGGCCGAACGCGGCGGCGCGGCTATCGCTTGACGCGAGCTGTTTGCGGGCCTCTTGGACGACGATGCGCCAAGGGGCCCGCGTCTGCTATTTACAAAAGCTCGGCCTTAATGGCGGGACTTTCCGCGAGCTGCTCGGCTGCCTTTTCGTCGGAACTGTCGAGTGCTGCCAGACTGCGGTAGACCCACTCGTTGACTTGGGTGTTCTTGACGCCTGCGGTCTGCATAAGGGCGCCTACCTCGCGGATTGCTGCGAGCAGATCGGCTTTGGGACCCGCGAGCTCGACCTCGACGCCGTGGTAGGCGGTCACGCTGCGGTTTTCGCTCACGTGGTCGATAAAGCCCTCGACGGTCTCAAGCTGCTGGGCGAGAGCTGCATCATCGTCGGCGTCCAGCGCGACGAGTGCGTTCGATACCGTGAGGGCGGGATGTCCGCAGGGGACAAAGCCTTCGATGACATCCATAGCTTCGGTAATGGTTGAGCCCAGGCCTGCAAGGGCATTGACGAGTTGCTGCTTAGTATCCATATCGGTCCTTTCGACGGTTCAATTTTGCTTGGCGAAAATATACGTGACGCGTTCGGTGGCAAAAGTGCGAAGTGTGGTGCACATTAGGGTCTTCACGGCTCGTGCATAGAGCAGCTGTCTGCCTTTAGAACGTGGTAAGATAGCTATCCACGAGCGGGGTTCACCCCGCGTGTTCCTTGAAAAGTCGACGGTTATCGGGTGCTTGCAGGCTCGATACCATCCAGACTTTCCCGACATTCGGGGGCGACTGGTTTCGACACGATAGCTCTGAGAGAGGAAGCAAGCCGAGGTCTCCTCGCCTCGTTAAACAGGGGTACCGTCAAATTGAATTGACAACAACTCTTCTTTTGAGCCTATGGCTCTCGCTGCTTAGTTTATAGCGGCGCGTCAACCCGGTGATTTCCCCGACACCGGCGCGACGTCATTTTAGGGGAATGCTCCTGCGCACGTAATCGGTATGGCGCAGGCTAAGACCGAACCGGTTAGGACGCCGCGAGCGTGTCGCTGCGCGCAAAGCGTCCGAGACAAAACCAGCGACTGAGCTTGGAGATGCCAATCAGGGGGCTTTCGTGGACCGGAGTTCGATTCTCCGCGCCTCCACCAATAGTTACAGGCAGGTAGAGAAGTGTCTCTACCTGCTTTTTTATTACATATAGATACCGCGGAGAATCGAACTCTGTGCAGGGCGCGGGCGTAAAGAAAACGCGTAAGCGTTTTTAGCCCGCGGGCGAGGACGCCGGCAGGCGGCCGAAGCCGGCGCGGATTTGCAAAGCAAATACGCGGATTCTCCGCGCAAAGCCCCAGCCCAAAACAGATGTGCTGCCGACGGCATTTCTGCCAACTATGCCCCCGCACCAACGGATCCCCCACCCGCGGAGAATCGAACTCTATGCAGGGCGCGGGCGTTAGGAAAACGTCGCGGCAGCACAGGGCGGGACGCACTTTCTGTCCCATCTCCTCAACTCCAAAACCTATGCACCCTCCATTCCAAAACTGGGTAGAAGAAAGCCAAAACGCAATCGCAGGAGGTCAATATGACTGCAGAAGATAAGGCAAAGAACGCCGGCAAGGTCGCGCTCGTTTTGGAGGGCGGTAGCTTCCGCGGGCAATTTACCGCAGGCGTGCTTGACGTTCTCATGGAGGCCGGCGTCGAGATTCCGGCGGTATATGGCGTATCGGCCGGCGCCCTCAACGGCGTGAACTACAAGTCGCACCAGATCGGCCGTGCCAACCGCATCAACCTGGCTTTCTGCAACGACAACCGCTTCATGGGCGCCGCATCGTTTGCGTCCACGGGTTCTATTGTGGGCTACGACTTTATCTTCAACGA
Source organism: uncultured Collinsella sp. (assembly GCA_902495085.1). GTDB lineage: Bacteria > Actinomycetota > Coriobacteriia > Coriobacteriales > Coriobacteriaceae > Collinsella. Next base: position 32,216 of record CABUWA010000003.1, read on the forward strand.
TGTCCAGGACCGCCTGGACCCCTTTGACAACGAAACGTTCGACGCGAGCCCCATCGAGATGTACGCCGTTGCGACGGACATGCTGTTTGGAACCGCTGCGTACCTGCTGGTCAAAAGTGCCGTACTTGACCTCGACGCCGTGCGCGCCTCGACCTCGCTGCCGCTGGTGACGCCGCCGGTCGAGATAGACGGGCACAAATACGTCGACGGCGGCGTAGCCGATTCGGTTCCCATCGAGCACGTGCTGGAGGAAGCGGGCTTCGATCGTGCGGTTGTCATTGTCACGCAGGACCGCTCGTACGAGAAAAAGCCCTACGAGTTTATGCCCGCCGCACGCGCCCGCTATGCCGACTACCCCTACCTGCTCGAGGCTATCGAGACGCGCCACGACCGCTATAACATCCAGCGCATGCACCTGTGGAAGTATGAGCGCGAGGGCCGTGCGTTGGTCGTCGCTCCGCAAAAGCCGGTCGAGGTCGGCCATGTTGAGCACGATCCGGCAAAGCTCCTCGACCTGTATATTCAGGGTCGCCAGGAGGCAAAGCGCTTGCTGGGAGATATCGAGGCGTTTGTCGAGCGCTAGCGTCGCGACGTCATGACCCATGGATGACATGTGCAGAAACTCTGGTCGGAGCCAAAATACCTGTTGACTCGGGCGGCGAGCGGGGTAATATGGACGGGTTACTTGCAGAGCCCCGTGAATCTCTGTAACAACACGTACTGTACATGGAGGAGTCTAAGTGATTTCGAAATCGACTCACTACGCCAAGCAGGGCGAGGTCCAGCGCAACTGGGTTCTCGTCGACGCCGATGGTGCTGTCCTGGGCCGTCTTGCCACCCAGATCGCAATGATCCTGCGCGGTAAGAACAAGCCCCAGTTCACGCCCAACAGCGACTGCGGCGACTTCGTTGTCGTCATCAACGCCGATAAGGTCCAGCTTACCGGTAACAAGGCCGACACGAAGACCTATTATCGCCACAGCGGCTACAACGGCGGCCTCAAGGCTGAGAGCTTCCGCCAGGCTATGGAGAAGCACCCGGAGAAGGTCATCGAGCGCGCCGTTCGCGGCATGCTGCCCAAGACCACCCTCGGCCGTGCCCAGATGACCAAGCTTAAGGTCTACGCTGGTGCCGAGCATCCGCACGCTGCCCAGAACCCCACGAAGATTGAGCTGGAGGCTTAAAGATGGCTGAGAACACCGTTGTCTACCAGGGTACCGGCCGTCGTAAGAACGCCGTCGCCCGCGTCCGTCTCGTCCCCGGCACCGGCAAGGTGACCATCAACAAGCGTGACGCCGAGCAGTATTTCGGCCGTCATCAGCTCGTTGAGAACGCCCTTGCTCCCTTCAAGGTGACCGACACCGCCGGTCAGTTCGACGTTATCGCTCTGTGCGATGGCGGCGGCATCTCCGGTCAGTCCGGCGCTCTGCGCCTGGGCATCGCTCGTGCTCTTCTGAACGCTGGCGATTACCGTGCTGACCTCAAGAAGGCCGGTTTCCTTACGCGCGATGCTCGCGTGGTCGAGCGCAAGAAGTACGGCCTCAAGAAGGCCCGCCGCGCTCCCCAGTTCTCCAAGCGCTAAGGTTTTATCTCCTTACGAGATACAATGTACAAGCGGGGCCTGCCGATTGCTCGGCGGGTCCCGCTTTTCTTTTTCGACTAGGGTGGGCGACTGCGTTTTGCCCACTTGGGAAGGAGCGATCCTATGCCCCAGAACATCTTCGGTACCGATGGCGTCCGTGGCGTCGCCAACGCCGATCTTTCGTGCGACCTCGCGTTTCGCCTGGGTCGCGCGGCGACCAAGTTTCTTGGTCCGGACATCTGCATTGGCCGTGACACGCGTCTTTCGGGCACCATGCTCGAGAGTGCTCTGACCGCCGGCATTATGGCCGAGGGCGGCCGTCCGCACTGCTGCGGCGTTATCCCTACGCCGGCCGTGGCACTGCTCACCGTTCAAAACGAGCTTGACGGCGGCATCGTCATCTCTGCTTCGCACAATCCGCCGGAGTTCAACGGCATCAAGTTCTTTAGCCGCAAGGGCATGAAGCTTCCCGATGCTGTCGAGGAAGAGATCAGCGCCTGGGTCATGTCCGAGGAGGCCATGGCTGCCGACACGCTGCCGACCGGCGCCGGTGTGGGTCACATCATCAAGATGAAGGATGCCCGCAAGGCCTATGTCGATCATGCCATCAGCACGCTCGACGGTCTTAAGCTCGATGGCCTGGTTGTTGCCGTCGACTGCGGTCACGGCGCTTCGTGCCAGACCACGCCTGCCGCGCTGCAGCGCCTGGGCGCCACGGTCCATGCCATCAACACCGATTACTGCGGCACCGACATTAACGTCGAGTGCGGCTCCACTCATCTTGAGCCCCTGCGTGAGCTCGTACTGCGCACCCACGCCGATATCGGCCTGGCCCACGATGGCGACGCTGATCGCGTGCTGTTCGTGGACAGCGAGGGCAACGAGATTGATGGCGACTACATTCTTGCCATCTGCGGCTCCGACCTTGCTGCTCGCGGCAAGCTCGCCAACTCCGAGATCGTCTCGACCGTCATGTGCAACCTGGGCTTCTCCATCGCCATGAAGGAGCAGGGCTTTGATATGGTCCAGACTGCCGTGGGCGACCGCTATGTTCTTGAGCGTATGCTCGAGGACGGTGCTGTCATCGGCGGCGAGCAGTCCGGTCACATCATCTTCCTGGAGCACAACACCACCGGCGACGGCTTGGTGACGGCTCTGCAGCTGCTGGCCGTGCTCAAGCGCACCGGCCGCACCCTCACCGACCTTGCCGGCATCATGAAGAAGTACCCGCAGGTGCTCGTCAACGTGCATTCGGACAACAAGGCCGGCCTGGACGATTGCCAGCCCATTTGGGACGCCGTCGCTGCCGCCGAGAAGGAGCTCAACGGTCGCGGCCGCATCTTGGTGCGCCCGAGCGGTACCGAGCCGCTGGTTCGCGTTATGGCCGAGGCGGAGACGCACGAGCTGACCCAGCGCGTTGTTGACGATATCGTCGAGGTTGTCAAGCGCGAACTTCCCTAATGGCCAAAAAAGGGTGCCAAGTGGTAAACTGACAAGGTTATTTTGATTGATTGGTATGTCCGAGGGGGAGCATGTTCACTAAAGTCCTAAGGTCTTTTGGTATGCGTGGTCGAGTCCTTACGCTGGATGCTCCCATTTCGGGCGACGTCATTCCGTTATCCGAGGTCAATGACCAGACGTTTGCCACCGGCCTTTTGGGCCAGGGCGTGGCGATTCAGCCTACTGACACGCGCGTGATTGCGCCGGCAGACGCCAAGGTCGAGGCCATTTTTCCCACGGGACACGCCGTTGCGCTTAACACGGTCGATGGCCTGGACGTGCTCATCCACGTTGGTTTGGACACTGTTCAGCTCGAGGGCAAGCACTTTACCGTACATGCGCAAGTGGGCGACATCGTCCATAAGGGCGATGTGCTCATCGAGTTCGATCGCGAGGCAATTGCTGCCGAGGGCTACGATGTTACGGTTCCCATCTTGGTGTGCAACTCTGTTGAGTTCTCGAGCATCAAGGGTTCCGTTGGCGAGCATGTCGAGGAGATGGACCAACTCATCGTCGCTCGCGAGCGCTAGTGAGCGCGCTCGGCCTTTAGCCTACAATTCAAACACGTTTACGGAGGGCGCCCTTGAAAGAGGACGCCCTCCGTGGCAAGATGGGATTTGTCCGAAGCTAAACAGCTTTGGGTCACCGTGGACGGGCAGGGGCCTCGACGCGGCTAGACACGAGACACATACATTACGCGACCTCGCCCTGGTGGCCGCACACGTTGGTTGCGGCCGACGCGGGCCGCGGGCAAGTGCTTGTAAGGAGAGCCTTGCCTCTCTTGTATGAGAAAGGACGCGTAATGAAGATCATTAAAGCTAAAGACTACGAGGATATGAGCCGCAAGGCCGCCAATATCATCTCGGCCCAGGTTATCCTCAAGCCCGATTGCGTGCTGGGTCTTGCCACCGGCTCCACCCCGATTGGCGCCTACAAGCAGCTCGCCGCTTGGTACGAGAAGGGTGACGTCGACTTTGCCGAGGTCAGCACCTACAACCTCGACGAGTATCGTGGCCTTTCGCACGACGATCCCCAGAGCTACCACTACTTTATGCGTGAGAACTTCTTCGATCACATCAACATCGACCTGAACAACACGCATGTGCCCGATGGCTCCAATCCCGACGCTGCCGCTGCCTGCTCTGAGTACGACAAGATCGTCGCTGCTGCCGGTTACCCCGATCTGCAGCTGCTCGGCATCGGTAACAACGGTCACATTGGCTTCAACGAGCCCGATGACCACTTCTCCAAGGGTACGCACTGCGTCGACCTCACCGAGAGCACCATTCAGGCCAACAGCCGCCTGTTCGACAGCATCGACGACGTGCCCCGTCAGGCCTACACCATGGGTACCCAGACCATCATGTATGCCCGCATGATCCTGGTTGTCGCCAACGGCGAGGCCAAGGCACAGGCCGTGCATGACATGTGCTATGGTCCGGTTACCCCCGAGTGCCCTGCCTCGATCCTGCAACTGCACACCAACTGCGTTGTCGTTGCCGACGAGGCCGCCCTTTCGCTCTGCAAGTAGCGAAAGCCTATCACCTCGACATAGCTTTGCCGAAGGCCTCCGCTTTGCGGGGGCCTTTTTGCTGAGCGTGCGCCGTGTGCTTGACGAAAATCTGGCCGCGAACTGGACGGGTGCGTCTGGTGCAGCATGATTCATTCCATAACAGATACTATGCATAAATGCTATGAAAAGGTCGTAGACGGTAGCTGGCGTTAGGTGAGTTGCGCAACTCCATTGAACAGCGCTCATTTGAGGTACACTGCCAAAGGATGGGACAAGCTGGCAAGCGCATTGACCTGCGCAAAGACTGATTGGTTGGGGGATAAGTTTCAATCGGACCACGCTGAACAAAAACTTGCCATTTGCGTACCAACAAACATCCTAAACCGTAGCATCGCTCTATTCATCTAGCGATACATATGGTCTAGCGTTACGGTGTCCATGTGGTCGAGTTGAGGAGCGGGCATGGTTAACGATTTGGGCAATACGGACGACCTCGAGCTTATGCCGCTGGGCAGTAGTTATACGGTGCGGCGCGATCGCTTGATGAACGAACTTATCGCCAAGGGCCGAAAGGCCGGCATCGTAGTCCTCTACGCGCCTGATGGCTTTGGGAAAACCTCGGTGCTGCTGCAGTATGCCCAAGAGGTTAAAAACGATCCGACGCGAGGTCCCGTGCGGATCATTGAGGCAGACCGCGCCATTGGGCGCGAGGTATTTATGCAGCTCGAGGTCGTTACCGAAGAGCTTAAGGACAAGCCGCACTCTCTGATCGCAATCGATAACGTGCCTAACCTCAGCCAGAGCGAGACCGAGGAGCTGATCGACCGAATCCGAAGCCTGCGTGCTATGGGGGTTGGGGTCTTTATGAGCTGCCGTCCCTCGAATCGCCAGCTGATTCATGGACTGGGCGATTCGATTAAAGTCAACGCGCAGATGCTCAAGGTGCATGCCTACGAGTATTCGGCGTGGGCATCGGCGTTTTCGATCAGCACATCGCTCGACTTCTATCAGCTTACGCAGGGCGTGCCCGAGCTCGTCTCGGCTATGCAGTCGGGACTCTACGGGCAGGGAGACGTTGCCCAGATGCTCGAAAACGAGATCGTCAATATCTACGGTGCGGCACTTGTTGACCTGGCGTCGCTCGAGAACAACGCCCTGTTTAGTGTGGCATGCTTGATGGTCTTAATGGGTGAGGGCAATATTTCGGAGCTCGAGGCTTGCGGTGTTAGGCTTTCGGCGATTGACCAGTCCTATCTTGTCCGCGATTATCCCATTTTTGGCGTTGATCCGGCAGACCGGAGCTTTACCTGCTTGGGTACCGAGGATAACGCACGCCTGCGATTGCGCAAGCTGGTCGCCGAAATTCGCCCCGAACTCGTTGTACGGGCGGCGCGTATATTGATTAAAGCGGGGCGCTGCGATACCGCGATGGACCTCGCCGACGCGTTTTTGGACCGCAGTGCGGTGTTGGAACTTGCCGGGCAGTATGGGGTCGATCTGGCCTTGACGGGGCATGGAGGGGATGTCTGCCGTGCGGCGCTGGGAAAGACCGAGGCAGATGGTCGGGCATCGGAGCCGACGCCTGACGAGGCGCTCGGCATCTATCTGGCGGCGGTGAGCGTCTCCAATACAAAGCTCGCGCGGTATATGGCCTCAATTATCGAGCATGCGGGCGAGCAAGCGATTTGCGAGCTCGATCCCGTGTCGTGGAAGGTGGCGTACGCGTTTACGGCCGCCTGTTATGGAGATAGCGGTCTGGGGCTTCCGGCAAGCCATACAGCGCTGGAAAGTGAGGCGTCTTGTGCCGCACTCGACATGCTGTCCGCACATGTCGAGATAAAGCATGGGCTGACCGAGCGGGCGAAGGGTGCTGAGATCCTCGCGGGGCTCAAAACGGATAAGGCCTATGATTGCGAGCTCGATATCGCGGGGACGTTTGTGCGGGCGGACCGCATGTTGACGGAGCTATTTGATGGGTCGTATGCAGGGACTGACGAGCGTGATGACGAGATGGCCCTGACGCTCGAGGCACTCGAAGCGCGTGGAATCCGAGCGCTCGCCATCTGGGTGCGCATGGTATTATCGGCGCGGCGCCTGTTTGCCGGCATGCCGGTGACCGACGAGCAGGCATTCAATGAGCTCGACCGCTTTGCCGTGCGCGTGCGTGACAATCAAGTCCAGTTGTTTGGCTTGATACTGGAAGGCTGGCAGTCGCTGGCTGAGGGGCGTCCGGTCAATGCCAAATTCCGTGCGGTGCAGGTGCTCAGGCTTGCCGAGGAATCGATTGGATACATACGCGACAACGCACTGCTGCTAGAGCGCGCGGCGTACTTACGCAATACATCGATGGTATCGGTGCGCGAAGAGGCAGAGCTGCTCGATTTGAGCCGGACGCAGGTCGGTGGTGCCGAGGCTTGGATGGTGGCGCTGCATTTGGCCTCCGCTGGCCGCGATAGCGACCTTGCAGCCTGGATGTCTATGAACCGCCCAGGGATTTTAGATCCGTCGTATCGGCTGTTTGCGCGTCTTGCGATGCATTGTCTGGGTGAGCCGGCTGCTAGAATTCGAAAGAAGCTCCCGGTGCGCGAGCTGTCGCGATATTCGCTGCGTGACGACTTTGAGGGCGAAGGCGAGCGTCTGTTCCAGGCCGGCGATGCCGAGGGTGTCGATGTGATTGGCCATATCGAGATCCGCATGTTTGGGGCGTTTCGCGCCGAGCGCGACGGGTTTCCCATCACGGATAAGATGTGGCGCCGCAAGAAAGCGGCGACGCTTGCCGAGCGGCTTGCGCTGGGTATGGATGCACTGGTCGACCGCGAGACGCTGGCCATGGAGCTGTGGCCCCATGCCGAGTTCAATAGCGCCCGCAACAACCTGTACTCGACGATATCGCGCTTGCGTTCGGCCTTGGGGCCGACACCGGACGGCAAGTCGTGTGTGCTGATCCAAAACGAGTGCATTGGGCTTAATGGCGATTACGTCAAGACCGACGTGCGGTTGTTTGATCAGATAAGCCGCGAAGTTTTGGGAAATCGCACGGGTGCGCGCGGACCCCATCTGATCGAGCTGTGCCTTAAGATCGAGCAGCTCTACGCCGGCCCGCTGTATGTTCCCAATGGCTGTAATCCCACCTACTTTTTGCGTATGCGGCGCATTATGGAATCGAAGTATATCGACTGCATGATTCGGGGCGCGAATGCCGCCCTAGAAGAAAACGACCTGCAGTCGGCGGTATGGCTGGTGGAGTCGGGGCTGCGGCAAGAGACGGCGCGCGAGGATATGGTGCGCTGCGCCATGCGTGTCTACAGTGCGGCGGGGCGGCGGCGCGATATCGTCGAGCTGTACAGCGGGCATATGCACCACCTGAGGGAGCAGGTCAATGGCGTGCCCGAGCCCGAGACACGGCGTCTATACGAGCGCTTGGTGGAGGGGCGGCTCAATCGCGTGCTCGTCGAGCGATAAAAAATGAGCGTCCGAATTGCTCGGACGCTCACAAGCTTGATGTATGTTGGCTCGCCGGATCGTTGGCTCTTAGACGAGCTTAATCTTCTCGATGTCCTTGCGCGAGGACTCGCGATACAGCGAGAACTTGCGGCCGATAACCTGGACGACCTCGGCATGGCAGCGGTCGGCGAGCTCTTCGGCGGCCTCGCGGGCGGAAAGGCTGGAACCATCGAGTACGGAGCACTTAACGAGCTCGTGCTTCTCCAGGTAGGCGACCGTCTGCTCGACGGTGCCCTCGTTGATGTCGGACTTGCCGATGATGATGGCGGGGTTGAGGTGATGGGCCATGCTGCGAAGCTGCTTGACCTGGGCTCCTGTCAGTGCCATGGGTTCTCGCTTTCTATGTTATGGGGCGCCCCTCGATGGGGCCTTAATCTACGTGAGCTGTCCCACGATAGCGCAGGAACGGCGCGGTGTGGGGCGTGTTTGCCCAGTTCAAAAAGAATGCGGATGCCGAGCGGGAGAACAGCGCGGGTTACAGGCGGACGCGTACGGCGGCCGAAAGCGGTCTATGGACGGCCCGAAGAGACCGGCTCCCATGCAATAAACGCCCAACGGACCTTGCGGACGTGGTCGAGCATGTAGCGCCCCTGCGGCACGCCCTTGGACCCTGGCTCGCCGGCATGGGGATTCTCAATCATATGCTGAGCGACGTAGTCGCGCAGGTGGTCGATCTTATCCTCGTTACCGTGCTCGAGCATGCGGGAGAAGTCCGCCACGCCCGCTTCAAGGCTATCGAAGGTATCGCGACGAGGCGATTCAAAGTACGTAACCTGCGGCAGGGCACCCATCTGAATGAGGATATTAAAGGCATACACAAAGCCATTACTGCAGGTAACCGAGGCACCGATGGCGTTCATCAGGTGCAAGTCATAGCGCGGGCTGGAGTTGGCGACCATCGTGACGGCACAACGCCGACGAGCCGTTCGATCAAGCTTGGCAAGCGCGCCTTTTAGGTTGGTCGTGGTGACAGAGCGACTGGCAAAGGCAACATCTACCGCTTTCGCGACCGGTCCAACCAAATCCCAGTCATCATCCCAAGCAAGCTCAAGCGGTGTAATGCGATCCTCGAGTCCATAGTACTCAATGCCAGCATCAAGCGTGCCCAACATAGCAGGGGAAAAGTCAGCAGCAATCACGGGATGCCCGTCTTGCGCAAGCGGAATAGCAATCGACCCAGCCCCACACCCCATATCAAGCACGGATTCACCAGGCTTTAACGCCAACAGCTTCATAAAGTCCCGGGCATACGGAGCAGTTTCAAGCGGCCGAAAATGCCGAGCCCTTTTGTCCCACTCAAAAGAATCATCAGCCCGCCGCCGACCAGCCTGCAAGCGCATCCATTCGCCATTCCAATCCGCAGAAAGCAGCTCAGAACGAATCAAATCATCAGCCACGGGCCATCCCCCTCACAACAAAAAAGCGACTCCTCCCAAAAGAAGAGCCGCAACCAGCATATATCAGAAAGAACCGATCCAACGCCAAACCGCCATATCGACCATGCAGTGCAGGAGCGAAGCGACTGCAACCGGGATAGAACTCAACCGAGGTCCCGTTGTGCGGGAGCCCCGGGGAGGGCAAATATATAAGGTCGATCGCGAGTTCCGCACGAGCCGGAGAGCACTTAATGTGCTCTCCGTGCGAGTCAGGACTGTCCGAGCAGGCGACCTTATATATTTGCCCTCCCCGGGGCTCCTCGCCAGTCCCTCAGCTAGTTCTTCAGCGAGTTCAGCGGCGCCGGGAAGCGTCCACCGCGGTGGGCAAGCACGGTGCCGGCGTTGGGGTTCACCGGCATGATGGGCGCACGGCCAAACAGGCCGCCGTACTCGACGCAATCGCCCACGCCCTTGCCGATGGCGGGAATCACGCGGACGGCCGTGGTCTTGTTGTTGATGACGCCGATAGCCATCTCGTCGGCGATGATGCCGGCGATGGTCTCGACCGGGGTGTCACCGGGGATGGCGATCATGTCCAGGCCGACGGAGCATACGCAGGTCATAGCCTCGAGTTTCTCGAGCGAAAGCGCGCCGGCCTCGACGGCGGCGATCATGCCGGCGTCCTCGGACACGGGGATAAAAGCGCCCGAGAGGCCGCCCACGCTGGAGCTGGCCATGACGCCGCCCTTCTTGACGGCATCGTTGAGCATGGCGAGCGCGCAGGTCGTGCCCGGGCCACCGCAGGTGCCAACACCGATGATCTCGAGGATGCGGGCAACGGAGTCGCCGATGGCAGGCGTGGGGGCCAGCGACAGGTCGACGATGCCCTTCTCGACACCCAGGCGATGGGCGGCCTCGCGGCTCATGAGCTCGCCGGCGCGGGTGATCTTAAAGGCGGTCTGCTTAATCTTCTCGGCGACTTCCATCATCGATGCGGAATCGGGTAGCGTCTCCAGGGCTGCGGCCATAACGCCGGGGCCCGAAACGCCTACGTTGATGACGGCGTCGGCCTCGCCACCGCCGTGGACGGCGCCCGCCATAAACGGGGAGTCCTCGACCATATTGGCAAAGCAGACAAACTTGGAAGCGCCGACGGAGTCCTGGTCGGCCGTAAGCTTGGCGGCGTCGATGATGGTCTGAGCCGCCATGAGCACGGCATCCATGTTGATGCCGGCGCGCAGGCTGGCGACGTTGACGCTGGAGCAGACGCGGCTGGTGGTGGCGAGCGCCTGGGGGATGGACTGGATGACGCGGCGGTCGGCGTCGCCGATGCCCTTCTGGACGAGTGCGGAGAAGCCACCCAGGTAATCGATGCCGAGCGTCTCGGCCGCGCGGTCGAGGGCATGCGCGATGGGGGTGAGGTCCTCATCCTTGCAGCACGCGGCGATCTGCGCCACCGGGGTGACGGAAACGCGCTTGTTGACGATGGGGATACCGTATTCGCGCTCGAGGTTCTCGGCGGTCTCGACCAGGTGCTCAGCCGTGTGCGTCACGTGGTCGTAGATCTTCGTGCACATGCGGTCGAGGTTCTCGTCACCGCAACCCATGAGCGAAACACCCATGGTGATGGTCCTGATGTCGAGGTTCTGCTCCTCAACCATGCCGCGGGTTTCCGCGATTTCTGCGGGCGTGATCGCCATCCTTGCGCTCCTATCTGCCAAAACGAGCATAGTCTTATCTATTCTAACGTGCCGCACGTGCCAAGTGGCGCGTGCGGCACGTTTTGGTGCTCGGTTGTTTCCGTTGTGTTACTGCCCAAAGACCTCTTCGGCGATGCGTGCACTCTCGGCGGCGTCCTTGGCGTAGTAGTCCGCGCCGATCTGCTTGGCGTATTCGGGGGTGAGCACGGCGCCGCCCACGATGATCTTGACGCCCGGCACCTCGGCATGAAGCAGCTTGATGGTCTCCTCCATGGCGACGACCGTGGTGGTCATAAGCGCCGAGAGGCCGACGAGCTTGATGTCGCGCTCCTGTACGGTCCTGAGCACCTCCTGCGGGTCGACGTCACGGCCTAGGTCAAAGACGGTATAGCCGTAGTTATCGAGCAGCATTTTGACGATGTTCTTGCCGATGTCGTGGATGTCGCCCTTGACGGTGGCCACGCAGATCTTGCCCTTGTCGGCAATCTCGCCGGCGGGCATCAGGCGCTTGATGGTGTCGAAGCCCACACGCGCGGCCTCGGCCGAGGCCATGAGCTGCGGCAAGAAGAACTTGCCCTGGTCAAAGAGGACGCCAACCTCGTCGAGGGCGGGGATAAAGTGGTTGTTGATGAGGTCCATGGCGTCGTGATCTGCCAGCAGACGCTCGGTCTCGGCCGCGATTTCGCCCTTGCGACCCGAGACGACCATGTGGCGGATGGGGTCGTCATCGGCGCTTACGGTGGTGCTTGCGGCAGCCGCGGCATCGCTCGATGCTGACTGAGCGGCCGCCGGGTTCGCGGCGATCTTATACGGATCGGTCCAGCCGGCGTAGCGCTCGATGTATCCGGTCGAGCCTTCGTCCTCAACGCTCAACACGCGATAGCTGTAGACGGTGTCCATAAAGCGCTTGGAACCCGGGTTCATGATAGGGGCGTCCAGACCTGCGCCAAAGGCGGCGGCCAAAAAGACCGAGCCCAGCAGCGGGCGGGCAGGCAGACCAAAGCTGATGTTCGATACGCCGAGTGCGCACTTGACGTTCAGGCGCTCCTTGCACATAGACATGGCACGTAGAATCTGCTCAGCCTGGCGCTGGTTGGTCGAGGCGGTCATGACCAGACAGTCGATGAGGATGCGGTCCGGGCCGATGCCGTAACGGGCGGCTTCGGCCACAATGCGCTCGGCGATGGCATAGCGTGCCTCGGCGGTATCCGGGATGCCGCCCTCGTCGAGCGTGAGGCCGACGACGTTGGTGCCGTAGTGGGCGACCAGCGGAAAAATCTCATCCATGATCTGCTGTTTGCCATTGACCGAGTTGATGATGGGCTTGCCGGCGTAGCGACGTACGGCGGCCTCGACGGCGGCGGGGTCGGTGGAGTCGATCTGCAGCGGCAACAGCGTGGAACCTTGGAGCTGCTCGGTCGCTTGCTGGATGACCTTGACCTCGTCGATCTCGGGCAGGCCCACGTTGACGTCCAGGATGTCGGCGCCCTGCTCCTGCTGGCTGATGCCCTGGCTCACGACGTAGTCCAGGTCGCCGTCGCGTAGGGCCTGCTGCAAGCGCTTTTTGCCGGTGGGGTTGATGCGCTCGCCGATGACGGCGATCTTGTGGCCGTCGCAGGGGAGGTCCACGACCGTCTGGGCGCTCGTGACCGACATGCTGGGCTTGCGGTGACGCGGGCTGGGCGTGTGGTTGTCGATAAGCGTGCGCAAGGCCGTCATGTGCGCCGGCGTGGTGCCGCAGCAGCCGCCCACGACGCTCACATCGTCCTCGATCATGCCGGCGACGGCCTCAGCGTACTCGGGTGCCTGGATATCAAAGACGGTATTGCCGTCATCGTCAACGTGGGGCAGTCCCGCATTGGCCTGCACCATAACGGGCTTGTCGGTGACGGTGAGCATACGCGCGGCGAGTCCTCGGAGCTCGGCCGG
>CABUWA010000004.1 GCA_902495085.1 uncultured Collinsella sp.
ATGCAAAAGCTGCGCGATTGGGACCTTGGGGATAGCCTGACGAGCGACGACTATCTGATTGTCGCGGGCGACTTTGGCTTTCCGTGGGATTTCTCTGCCGAGGAATGCACCGATATCGCTTGGCTGGAATCGCGCCCCTATGCCGTGCTGTTCGTCGACGGCAACCACGAGCGTTTCGATCACTGGGCGGAGCGTCCCATGGAGCTGTGGCACGGTGGGCTGACGCAGCGCCTGTCGGATACCTCGCCCATACGGTGCCTGACGCGCGGTGAGGTTTTTGAGCTCGACGGCTCAACGGTCTTTTCCATGGGCGGTGCCACGAGCGTGGATAAGGAATACCGCATTCCGTATTCCAGCTGGTGGCCGCAGGAGCTGCCGGACGAGCGCAACTTTGAGGAGGCGCGGGCAAAGCTCGACAGCGTGGGCTGGAAGGTCGACTACGTGATCACCCACACCTGCTCCACGCGCATGCTTTCGCCCACGCTCTATCCGGCGCCCGGCTGGAATTACCCCGCCGTTGATCGGCTTACGGCGTTTTTCGATGAGCTGGAAGACTGCTTGGATTACAAGCGCTGGTACTACGGGCATTTTCATCGGGATGCCAACCCGGCCGAACGCCACACCGTGCTCTACGACTGCATCGTTCGCCTGGGTGACGAACTCCAGCCTTGGGATGTTGCGTAGGGGCGGGGTGGCTGGCTACTCGGCCGTTATGGTGATGTTCTCCCGGTGCGCGCGGATGACGTCCCAGCTAAAGTGCTCGACCAGCTGCTCGGCGGTACGCGGCGTGGTGTCCGGCGCGATGCCTGTTTGTCCGGCGAGCCAGCCCAGCAGTGCCTCGGGTTTGCCAAAGCGGGTGCGGAGTTCGCCCAGGTCCAGATCGCGGTCGCGCTTGGAAAGGCGGCGGCCGTCCGGCGACATGAGCAGCGGAATGTGCGCGTAGCGCGGCGTGAGAAGTCCCAGCAGATGCTGCAGATAGATTTGACGCGGCGTGGAGCCAAGCAGGTCGCATCCGCGTACGATCTCGGTAACACCCATGGCGGCGTCATCGACCACCACGGCCAGTTGATAGGCAAACACGCCGTCGCTGCGGCGCACCAAAAAGTCGCCGCACTCGGTGGCGAGTGCCTCGCATTGGGCCCCGTACGTGCGGTCCACGAATTCGACCACATCGTCTGCGAGGTCGTCGACGGCGGGCACGCGCAGGCGCGTGGCCGGAGCGCGCAGGGCACTGCGGCGGGCGACCTCTTCGGCCGAAAGGCCTCGGCAGGCACCGCGGTAGATGGGCGTGCCGTCGCTGGCATGCGGCGCGCTTGCGGTGTGGAGCTCGGCGCGCGTGCAAAAGCAGGGGTAGGTGAGGCCGGCGTCTTGCAGCTGGCGCAAGGCGCTCTCGTACAGGTCTAGGCGATCGTGCTGGTAGTAGGGGCCTTCGTCCCACTCCAGCCCCAGCCAGGCTAGGTCGTCGATGAGTTGGGCGGCAAGTTCCGGGCGCTTACAGCGATCGTCTAGGTCCTCGATGCGCAACACAATGCTGCCGCCTTGGCTGCGGGCCGAAAGCCACGCGCACAGGCAGCTGAACACGTTGCCCAGGTGCATGCGGCCCGAAGGCGACGGAGCAAAGCGACCCACGACGGGCGCGGGAACGGAGGCGGGCTGTGCCGTGGGCGCGTCCGCGGCGGGCGTTGCTATGTTGCGTGCGTTGATATCCATGCGGACGAGTATAGCGCGGGGGCGCGATGGGGAGGCGTCACGGTGGTTCGCAAGTTGTCGAGGCCTCGCATTGCGTATGGCGGGCCGCGGACTCGGTGCTTTGATTCCTGTCCATCAACTCGGTACCTTTGACGACAGAACCCCCGGCAGCTCTTCGCAACTGCCGGGGGTTCCGCGGAAAAGGGGGACATGATCCTCAAGCGAACGGCAAAGGGGCAAACCGTTTTCGCTCAACTGCTTTATGCCCCTCGGCTGGCGGCTCAATCAGCGCGTGCCGCGCCCACACAAAGCCGCTACACCTGTGACGGAGCTGTGAAGTGGTATCTATTGCCGGGGCGGGCTATGCCAAGGGTGTCCCTAATGACTAGTCATTTAAGAACGTCCCCAATGACTAGCTGCCGGGGTGCTGGTGTGACTTTCATCCCGTTTGGCGCTCCGGTCGCCTAGATGTTCGCCATGCGTACCCGCAAACGTGGGACAATGGCGCTGTTGGTTTTACAGACAAAGGATGTGCCTATGAACACCCTCGCCGCCAAAGTCAGCCGGCAGCGCCACCTGTTTGCGCGATTCGCTTCCGTCTGCGTGCTCGTCACGCTTGCGTTGTTGCTGCTGCCTGTCGCCGCGCACGCCGACGGCTACTCCATGACCCAGACCTATATCAGTGCCACGGTCGAGGCCGATGGATCGCTGACCGTTGTCGAGGGACGCCAGTTTGATTTCGACGACGACATCAACGGCGTGTTTTGGGAGATCAATACGGGCTCCAACCAGCAGGGCGGCACGGCGGGCGTCGACGTGCTGAGTGTCGAGGAAGAGGACACCGCGTTTAACAAAGTCGATAGCGCGAACAAGGGCGACTCTGGCGTCTACACGGTCGAGCAGACCGGTGACGGCGTAAGGATTAAGGTGTTCAGCCCCCACGAGAGCGGCGACAGCGCGATCTATTACGTGAGCTACACCATGACCGGTGCGGTCATGAACTGGGCCGATACCGCCGAGCTCTACTGGAAGTTTGTGGGCGACGGCTGGTCCGCGGACTCCGATGACGTTGAGATGGAAGTGTACTTCGCAAATGCCGCTGCCGGGACGGCGGCCGTCAAGGGCGATAACTTCCGCGCATGGGGCCACGGCCCGCTGACGGGCGATGTATCGCTCGATGCGGACGAACCCATGGTCACCTATACCATTCCCTGCGTGCATCAGGGCGAATTCGCCGAGGCACGCATCGCCTTCCCTAGCGACTGGGTGCCGCAGCTTGCCGCTTCGGGCGAAGAGCGCATGTCAACGATCCTGAGCGAAGAGAAGGAATGGGCCGACGAAGCTAACGCCCGCCGCGCTCACGCTCGCATGATTGCCAATGCACTTGCCGTGCTAAGTGTTGTTGCGGCGGTGGCCTTTACCGGCACAATCGTTATGCTCAAGCTGCGCAAGCGCAAGCCCAAGCCGCTTTTCCAGGACGAATATTTCCGCGATGTGCCTTCGGCCGACCATCCCGCCGTGCTTTCGGCCCTCATGAGCTGGAACGAGGTGCCCGATCAGGCATATATCGCCACGCTCATGAAGCTCACTGACGACCGTGTGATCAAGCTGGAGCAGGCGACCGTGACCAAGGCCAAGAAGGGTCTGTTGGGGCGTGAAAAAGAAGAGCAGACGTATCGCGTGACGGTGAGTGATGCGGGCTGGAAGTCGGCCAAGGGCATTGACCACATGGTGCTCAAGGTCTTCTTTGCCGGTACTAAGCCTGACGAGAACGGCGATCGCTCGCGCACGTTCGACGAGCTGCAGCACTACGTCAAGCAGCACGCTACACCCGTGGGTGATAAGCTCGAGGACTATCAGAACACCGTTAAGGGCAAGCTGGCCGATAGCGAGTACGTTGCCTCGGACGGCATTGTTGCAATGGTGTTTTGCCTGGTTCTTGGTATCCTGATTGCCTTTGTTCCCGTGGGATCCATCTTCTTTACCGATGGCGCACAGGCGAACATTACCGCCGCGGTTATCTCGGTGCCGATTGTGCTGGTGGGTATCGGCGTGGGCCTTACGTTCCGCCGCTTTACGCCGGAGGGCGCCGAGGTGGCGGCTCGCTGCAAGGCACTTAAGCATTGGCTCGAGGACTTCACTCGTCTAAAGGAAGCCGTCCCGGGCGATCTGGTGCTGTGGAACAAGCTGCTGGTGATGGGCGTGGCGCTGGGTGTTTCCAAGGAAGTGCTGCGTCAGCTTGCCGAGGCCGTGCCTGCGGACCTGCGCAACAGCGACGATTTCTACGACAACTACCCCTGCTACTGGTGGTACTACCATCATTACGGTACCGAGTCCCCGCTCGATTCATTCGATGACGTGTATCACGAGACCATCCGCGAGCTGGCTTCGAGCTCCGATAGCTCGAGCGGCGGCAGCGGCGGCGGCTTCTCTGGCGGCGGAGGCGGCGGCGTCGGCGGAGGCGGCGGCGGAACGTTCTAACGGTCGTAAATCATGGGATGGGCTTTTCTCGACAGCCGTCGGGGAAGCCCATCCCATTTTTATGCGCTACCTACGAAGACTGTCCCCAACGACTAGTCACTGGGGACGTTCCTAAATGACTAGGTATGGCTGCCGGGTTTAGGCTGTTAGATCGAGTTCGTAGAGGAAGCTTTCGCGCGGCATGTCGTGACGGCGCTCTTCGCGGTTGGCGCGGTGCGTGGCCGTGCGCTTAAAGCCGTGCAGCTCGTAGAACTTCCACGAGCAGTTGGAGTCGGTGTACAGGTGCGCCCTCGTCGCTCCAAGCGAGGACAGGTGCGAGACCGCGGCATCGAGCAGAACCGTGCCAACGCCCAGGCCATGGACATCGCGATCCACGGCAAGCAGCGTGACCTCGTTGTCGTGCGGCAACGGGCTGCTCTCGAGCAGGCGGTTGTTGGTTCGGATGGTTGCGCGCACAAACGAGAGATACTCGGCGCAGGCATCAGGCTCCAGCTCACGCATCTGCGATAGCAGTGCGCGTTCGGTATCCATCCAATGCTCGTTGATAGCGACGCCGGAGTTCTGTCCCGCACGCGCGAGCGAAATGCCACGCGCCTGACCGTCGATTACGGCAACCTGTGAAAACGTCGACGACGAAAGGCAATAGGCGAGGTCGCACGCGGCCTCAAGGCGGTTGTACTCATCGTTATCCGAATTGTTATGCCAAAGCTGCTGCAGAATCAGCGCGATGGCGTCGAAGTCTTCGGTATCAAACGGTCGGTAGAGAACCCGCGAGACCATGGTGCCTCTTTCTTTTGCGGATGCATATCGAGCACAGTTCTACCACGCCATTGGCATCTAATTATGGTGCCCCTGTGTTCCATGAACTCACCGTGCCCGGTGCCATGCCCATCCCCTCCGCTCGCAAACTTTTTCTGCACATGCGCCCGTTGCGGGGTGCATCGATGCGCTCGATGCGCTACATTAAATCAGTATTTTCAATGCCGCTGCGCGAGCGCTGCAGATCGACGTATCACCGACTCACAGAGCACGGCGGCGTACCAGACAGGAGGACTGCATGGGATCTGATGTGAAGATCGCACGCGCGTTGATCTCGGTTACCGATAAGACGGGCGTCGTCGATTTCGCACGGACGCTGGTTGATGACTTTGGCGTCGAGATCATCTCTACGGGCGGCACGGCTCGTGCCATTGAGGACGCGGGCGTTCCCGTAACCCCCATCGAGGAGTTCACGGGCTATCCCGAGATGATGGACGGCCGCGTCAAGACGCTGCACCCCAAGGTTCACGGTGCGCTGCTGGCCCGCCGCGATTCCGAGCAGCACATGCAGGAGGCCGCTGAGCACGGCATTAAGCTGATCGACCTGGTCGTCGTCAACCTGTACGAGTTCGAGAAGACCGTTGCCAACCCCGAGGTCACCTTTGCGGACGCCATCGAGCACATCGACATCGGTGGCCCCTCCATGCTGCGCTCTGCCGCCAAGAACGCCACGAGCGTTACCGTCATTTCCGACCCGGCCGACTATGACGCCGTCCTGGCCGAGATGCACGAGACCGGTGGCTGCACCACGCTTTCCACCCGTCGTCGCCTGCAGGTGAAGGTCTACCAGACCACCGCCGCCTACGACACGGCTATCTCCCGTTGGCTTGCCGCCCAGGCAAGCGACGTGGCGGACACCTCTGCCAAGCTCGAGATCTCGCTGGAGAAGGTCGACGACCTGCGCTATGGCGAGAATCCTCAGCAGAAGGCTACGGTCTACCGCTTTGCCGAGGGCTGCGAGAACACCGCGAGCTCGCAGTTCCCGCTCGTTGGCTCCGAGCAGATCCAGGGCAAGCCGCTCAGCTACAACAACTATCTGGATGCCGATGCCGCTTGGAACCTGGTCCGCGAGTTCGACGAGCCGGCCTGCGTGATCCTCAAGCACCAGAACCCCTGCGGTTCCGCCGTTGCCGAGGACATCACGGCTGCCTACGATCGCGCTTTCGCCTGCGATCCCAAGAGCGCCTTTGGCGGCATCATCGCCTGCAACCGCGAGGTTCCCTATGAGCTGGTCGAGCACTTTGCCGATCAGAACAAGCAGTTCGTCGAGGTTATCATCGCCCCGAGTTACACCGACGAGGCGCTCGAGCGCATGGCCAAGCGCCCCAACCTGCGCGTGCTGGCCACCGGCGGCGTGGACCACGGCGCCCAGGTGGAGCTGCGCTCCATTGACGGCGGCATGCTGGTGCAGGAAGTCGATCACGTGACCGAGGATCCCGCGACCTTTACGTTCCCCACCGACCGCAAGCCCACCGACGCCGAGATGGCCGAGCTCGAGTTTGCCTGGAAGGTCTGCAAGGGCGTCAAGTCCAACGCCATCCTGGTCTCCAAGGGTAAGGCCGGCATTGGCATGGGCCCGGGTCAGCCCAACCGCGTTGACTCTGCACTGCTTGCCTGCGAGCGCGCCGAGGACTTCTGCGAGCGCGAGGGCGTGGAGAAGGGCGGCTTTGCCTGCGCAAGCGACGCATTCTTCCCATTCCGCGACAACGTCGACGTGCTTGCTGCACACGGCGTGACCTGCATCATCCAGCCCGGCGGCTCCAAGCGCGACGACGAGAGCATTCAGGCCTGCAACGAGCACAATATTGCTATGGTCTTTACCGGCGCCCGCCACTTTAGGCACTAAGTTTCGCCCCGGAACAAAATAATCTCTGCAAAAGACGGCTGCTCCGTTTGGAGGGCCGTCTTTTTGGTATAAGAGGACGGAATGACTAACACGAAAGGTACAACCATGCCCCAGATTGATGATGCCGAGCTGTTTGGCAATGCCGAGGATCAGCGTGCGTACGAGGACTTTTGCGCCAATCAGGAGGCGGTCGAGAAGTTCACGCTCGACAAGCCCGCGCTTATCTGCCGCTGGCGCATGTCCAACAAAAAGGTGCCCATGCTCAACCGCCACATTCGTGCGCTGTCCGAGCGCCTGGTGCAGGGCGAGCCGCTTACCCATAACATGCTCAGCTGGGCCAAACAGCACGTTGAGTGGTCGCTTGCCGAGGGCGATTACACCGCACGCGACGGCGTGCTCATGCTGGTGATCGACGTTAACGGCAACGCCGCCATGACGGTGGGGGAGTACGAGCCGCTCGCCGATACGTCGGCCAAGGCGCTGCGTGCCCGCTCCGCCGAGGCCCGCTCCGAGGCCGACGAAACCGGCGTGGCGCCCGAGCTGCTCGCCGCTGTCAACAACGGCGAGCTCGCCTTTGTGGCGCCGGCGGACGAGTGCCTGTGCGGCACGGCGACGCTCATCGAACAGCTGGCCCAGACCAAGGGCATCTCGGTCACGCGCGTAGATATTCCCGCGCAGCTTAAGGGCGCGCTGTTCCTAGTGAGCGACGAGCACGGCGTGGTCCCCGCAACCGAGACGGACGCCGCCGAGGCCGACGCCGCCACGGTCGCCTTCTTCGCCGAAGGCTACGAAAAGCTCCGTGCCCGCCGCTAAATGATTTTTCTGGGACGGGGATTAAGAATCATTTTGGTCCCCGCCACCGCTGCGAGTGCGAGGCGGACAAAACGCCCCCGCTCGCGAACAGTTCTGTCACCTTGGTACCGCGCGCGGTGCACACCTGCAGTTTCGCGGCCATAATGGTGGCAAGACAACCAAGAGGGGAGCGGAATCCATGGCGCTAATCTATATCGTTGAGGACGACGAGCCCATCCGTCGCGAGCTCGCCGACATTTTGGCGCGTGCCGGTTTTGAGGTCGAGGCCTGCGAATCGTTTGAGCATGTCTCGCGCGATATTCTCGCCGCCGCGCCCGACCTGGTGCTGCTCGACCTCACGCTTCCCGTCAAGGACGGCCAGCATATCTGCCACGAGGTTCGCCGCGAATCCGAGGTCCCCATCATCGTCCTCACGTCGCGCACGACCGAGATCGACGAGGTCATGGCCATGACGCTCGGCGCGGACGACTTTGTTCCCAAGCCCTACAGCGCCCGTGTGCTCGTGGCGCGCATCAATGCCTTGCTGCGTCGCACCGCGGCGGCAGGCGAGCGCAGCACGCTCGTCCACAAGGGATTGGAGCTCGACCTCGCCCGCTCCATGGTCACCAATACGGCAACCGGCGACAGTACCGAGCTCACCAAAAACGAGCTGCGTATCCTTTCGCTGCTCTTGGGTCGCGCGGGCAAGATCGTCTCGCGTCCGGCCATCATGCAGGACCTGTGGGACTCCGACGCCTTCGTGGACGACAACACGCTTACCGTCAACATCAACCGCCTGCGCACCACGCTCGAAAAAATCGGCATCAAGGGGTATTTGACGACGCACCGCGGCCAAGGCTATTCGGTCTAGGGGCCGGCTATGTCGTTTGGCAAGTTCTTTAAAGATGCGCTGCTTCCCGTCGCCGTGTGGACCTGCGGCGTGCTGCTGAGCTGCTTTGTGCTGACGGTCGCCGGCGCACCCGTTTCTATCGTGGTCGTGGCGGTTGGCGTGTCCTTTATTTTCGGTATGCTCGGCATCGTGATCGAGTACGCTCGCCGTCGCCGTTTTCTGCGTCAGTTGGAGCGCGCGGCAGAGGAACTCGAGAGTCCCGCATGGGTGCAGGAGATGGTGCAATGCCCGACCTATGCCGAGGGCGAGCTTGAGTACGAGGTCTTGCGCCGGGTGGGCAAAGCTGCCTGCGACGAGGTTGCCGAAGGCCGGCGCCAGACCGATGATTATCGCGACTATATCGAGAGCTGGGTCCACGAGGCCAAGCTGCCCCTGGCGGCAGCCCATCTAATTTTGGAAAACCTGGACGGCAGCGAAGACGATCTGTCGCGCGTGGATGACCTGGGCCGTGAGTTGGCTCGCGTGGAGCGCTATATCGACCAGGCGCTGTACTACGCACGCTCGGAAGTCGTGGAGCGCGACTACCTGATTCGCCGCTGGGATCTCAAGACCTTGGTGACGGGCGCGATTAAGGCCAACGCACGCGAGCTCATCGCGGCGCACGTGGCTCCGGTGTGCGAGAACCTCGACTTCGAGGTCTTTACCGACGAGAAATGGCTCGAGTTTATTCTGGGCCAGCTCATTCAGAACAGCATTAAATACGCGCGTGAGGACGGCGCGAAGATCGCTTTTTCGGGCGCGTTGCTGGACGAGGGCTTGGCGAGCGAGCGCGTTGAGCTCACCGTTGCCGACAACGGCTGCGGCGTGAGCGCGGCCGACCTGCCCCGCGTGTTCGAGAAGGGCTTTACCGGCGACAACGGCCGCACCACCAAGCGCGCAACGGGCATCGGCCTCTACCTGGTGGCGCGCCTGTGCTCCAAGATGGGCATCGACGTCACCGCAGCGTCCGAGCCCAGCGAAGGCTTCGTCGTTACATTCGCCTTTTCAACGAACAAGTTCCAATATTTCGAGTAACGCACGCGGCAGACGTCCGCCCAAACAAAACGTGCCGCCCCAAACGGGGCGGCACGCCATCTTTTATCAGCCAACTCGCTGAAGTACGGTGACGAAGGCGCAAGGCCGGGAGGGGCTATCTAAGCCGACATCCCGCAGCCGCGAAGCGGCGAGGACGTCGGCCTGATAACCCCGCAGGCCTTGCGCCGGCGGGAAGGAACCTACTTCACGACCAGAATGTCGCAGTCCGTGTTGCGCAGCAGGAACGTCGAAATTGAACCCAGGAGCGCGTACTTGATCGAGGACAGGCCACGGGCGCCGCAGAGCACCAGGTCGGGCTTAACCACGTCGAGCATCTCGTCCTTGAGCGTCTCGCGAATGCGGCCGGCGCGAATCATGACCTCGACCTCGGGAATGTCGGGATTGGCCTTGGCCTCTTCGAGCTGCTTGGCGATGGAGTTCTTAAATGCCTCCTCTAGGCCGTTGACCAGATCGACCGGATAGGAACCGGCGCTCTCGAGCGCCGTGGAATCGATGACGTGGCCGATGATTAGCTTGGCGCCGTTGTTCGCGGCGACCTTGATGGCGCGTGCGAGCACAAAATCCTGCTGCTCAGTACCGTCGAGTGAAACAAATACCTTGGTGTAGCCCTCGTTCATGGTTTCCTCCTTGGTCTATCGCACGGGCGCGGGGCTCGTGCATCGGGCGGGCGCGGGCGCGTTGGCCGCCGGACACTTTATCTTGTTGCAGTTATACCCAAGGATTTGGGTTTGACCGCTCGCAATTCTGTGAACGGGCGAGTTTTTTGGTAAGGGTAGGCGCAGGCGCGCCGCCAACGGTTGATAATGGGACATCGCCCGCACCGTCCGCAGAACAATATCGGCGGGTGTCTAACGAGGGGGTCCCTTTGGATATTATCGAGCTTCTAAAATCTGCCTTCATGGGCCTGGTCGAGGGCATCACCGAATGGCTGCCCGTTTCGTCGACCGGTCACATGATCTTGGTGGACGAGTTCGTCAAGATGAACGTGAGCGAGACGTTCTGGAATATGTTCCTGGTCGTGATCCAGCTCGGCGCCATTCTGGCCGTCTGTGTGCTGTTCTTCCATGAGCTCAATCCGTTCTCGCCCAGCAAGGGCAAGGAGGGCCGTCGCGACACCTGGGTGCTGTGGGGCAAGATCGTTCTCGGCTGTATTCCCGCCGCGGCGATCGGTCTGCCGCTCAACGACTGGATGGAGGAACATTTTTACAATGCTCCCGTCGTGGCGCTGGCGCTCATTGTGTACGGCGTGCTGTTTATCGTGATTGAGAACTGGCGCGCGAACAAGCGCGACCAGGCCGCTCTTGCCGGTTCGTTTGGTTCTCGTGCTGTGGTGGCGGGCGGACGCCCCGCTGGTGCGCACTTTGCGGCGCCCGCCGCGGCTACCGCTGAGGATGAGGGCGATGACGATAGCCTGGACTTTGGTTCCATCACCACGCTCGAGGACCTAAGTTGGAAGACCGCACTGGGCATCGGATGCTTCCAGGTGCTCTCGCTGATTCCGGGCACGTCGCGCTCCGGTTCCACCATCATCGGCGGCCTGCTTTTGGGCTGCACGCGTTCGGTGGCGTCCAAGTTTACGTTCTTCCTGGCCATTCCCGTCATGTTTGGCGCGAGTGCGCTCAAGCTGGTCAAGTACTTCATCAAGGGCGGTACCTTTGGCGCCAACGAGATCGCCATCCTGGGCGTGGGCTGCGTTGTGGCCTTTGTGGTTTCGCTCATCGCCATTAAGTGGCTCATGGGCTTCGTCCGCCGTCACGACTTCAAGTGCTTCGGCGTCTACCGCATCATTCTGGGTATCGTGGTGCTCGCGTACTTCTTCGTCCTGGAGCCTATGCTCGGCCTGTAACTTGGTTGACGCTGCGCGGCGGCCAGAACGACAACTTGTCATTCAAAGAGGGCGGCATGACCAAAAGGTCTATGCCGCCCCTTTTCATGCCAATTTGTTCGCCCTGACCGTCGCTCGCTGCTGCTGCCATGACATCGGCGGTTTCGTGATTGTCAATAGATTGGTGCAGACTAACCTGACCCCATTGCGCCAAATCCGCTGGGGCGGGCCTGACGGCGGCGCACGGAGTCGTGGTGTGATTTGCGTCGGTGTCCGCGCGGCTCGGTATACTGGTACGGCTCAAACTATGGCGCTGCCCGCAGGCGCGCCGTCCGTCAGATGAGGAGTCGCCCATGACCCAGCCCTTGCCCTGGGAAAAGAACGCCGCGGTACCCGTGCCGCCCGCGCCGGAACCCGTGCCGCTCGATGCGTACGTCGCCCCCGCTGCGCCGGAGCCCGAGCTCGTCCCGCTCGACATTTACGACGCTCCCGCGCCGGCACCCAAACTCGCCAAGCCGCTCGTCGACATCGACAGCCTTAATCCCGCCCAGCGCGAGGCGGTCCTGACCACTGAGGGCCCACTGCTGGTCCTTGCCGGTGCTGGCTCGGGCAAGACCCGCGTCCTGACCTTCCGCATCGCCCATATGCTCGGCGACCTGGGCGTTAAGCCCTGGCAGGTCCTGGCCATCACGTTTACCAACAAGGCCGCGGCCGAGATGCGCGAGCGTCTGGCAGCGCTCATCCCCAGCGGCACCCGCGGCATGTGGGTGTGCACCTTCCACGCCATGTGCGTGCGTATGCTGCGCGAGGACGCCGACCTGCTGGGCTACACCGGTCAGTTCACCATCTACGATGACGATGACTCAAAGCGCATGGTGCGCGACATTATGCAGGCGCTCGGTATCGAGCAAAAGCAGTTCCCCATCAACATGATCCGCAGCAAGATCAGCTCGGCTAAAAACGCCATGATCGGCCCCGAGGACATGCTCAAATCCGCCGACAGCCCCAATGACAAAAAGGCCGCGCAGGTCTACCTAGAGCTGGAACGCCGCCTGCGCGCCGCCAACGCGATGGACTTCGACGACCTGCTCGTGCGCACGCTCGAGCTGCTGCGCACCCGCCCCGAGGTGCTCGACAAGTATCAGGAGCGCTTCCGCTACATTAGCGTCGACGAGTATCAGGACACCAACCACGTCCAGTACGAGATCGCCAACCTGCTGGCCGCCAAGTACCAAAACCTCATGGTCGTGGGCGACGACGACCAGTCCATTTATAGCTGGCGTGGCGCCGACATCACCAATATCCTGGACTTTGAGAAGGACTTTAAAAACTGCAAGACCGTCAAGCTAGAGCAGAACTACCGCTCCACGGGTCATATCCTGAGCGCCGCTAACGCCGTGGTGCGTCACAACTCGCAGCGCAAGGAGAAGCGCCTGTTTACGGCCGAGGGCGACGGCGAGAAGATCCAGGCCTTCCAGGCAAGCGATGAGCGCGACGAGGGCCGCTGGATTGCCGGCGAGATCGAAAAGCTGCACTCCAAGGGCACGAGCTACGACGATATTGCTGTGTTCTACCGCACCAACGCCCAGTCGCGTATCCTCGAAGATATGTTCCTGCGCGCAGGCGTGCCCTACAAGATTGTGGGCGGCACGCGATTCTTCGATCGTGCCGAGATCCGCGACGTCATGGCCTACCTCAAGATGATCGTGAACCCGGCAGACGAGATGAGCGTCAAGCGCGTCATCAACACGCCGCGCCGCGGCATCGGCTCCACCTCGATCCAAAAGATTGAGCAGCTGGCGCGCGACAACCGTTGCTCGTTCTTCCAGGCTTGCGAGATCGCGTGCGCCGAAACCGGCATGTTTAGCGCCAAGGTGCGCAATGGCCTGTCGAGCTTTGTGTCGCTGGTGCGCGAGGGTCGCCGCATGGACGGCGAGCTCAAGGACGTTGTCGAGATGATCGTCGATAAGACGGGCCTGCTGCAGGCGTTTCGCGCCGAGGGCACCATGGAGTCCGAGAGCCGCGCCGAGAACATCCAGGAATTCCTGGGCGTCGCCGCCGAATTTGAGGAGACGCACGAGGATATCGAGGGCACGCTCGAGAGCTTGGAAGAGCTGCGCGCGGCCGGTGTTGCCGATGTACCTGCCGGTGCCGAGCCCGAGCCCGTCGTGGTGAGTGCGCCCGCGCCCGAGCCGGGGCCGTCCGCACCGGCATCCTCGTTTGAGGCGCTGGTCGGCGCTCGCGACGCCGCTGGTTCCAACCCGCTCGATAGCCTGGCCGCCCCGGCGCTCTCACCACAGGATGCCTTGGCTGCCGCTATCGCGGGCAACGCCTATGCCGCGCCGACTGAGCTGCCGGCGGGCGCCGTGCATGCCGACGAGATCGAGCGCACCTACGGCCCGCTTACCTGCAAGGCGCTGCCGGCACTCATGGAGTGGCTGGCCCTGCGCTCCGACTTGGATTCCCTGGCCGGCGAAACGCATGCCATCACCATGATGACCATCCACTCCGCCAAGGGCCTGGAGTTCCCCGCGGTGTTCGTGGCTGGCATGGAGGAGGGCATCTTCCCGCACGTGCACGACTTTGGCGGCAGCGATGATCCGGGCAAGCTCGAGGAGGAGCGTCGCCTGGCCTACGTCGCCATCACGCGTGCCCGTAAGCGCCTGTTCTTGACCTATGCGGCCACGCGTCGCACCTACGGCTCGACCTCTGCCAACCCGCGCTCGCGTTTCCTCAACGAGATTCCGTTTGAGGATATCGAGTTTAGCGGTATCGGTTCTGCCGGTTTTGAGGGCACGGGCTGGGAGAAGCGCGGCGACCGTCACGGCACCTTTGGCTCGGGCATGGGCTCGGATATGTATGGCGGCAAGGTGTTCGGTTCGCATACGCGCTCGACCGGCGGTTCCGGTTCGCGCGGCGGATCGAGCTTTGACGACTTCTTTGGCGGCAGCAGTTACGGGACCGAGCGCCATCGTGGGGTTTCGCCCGACGCCGGCCGTGTTGCCTCGACCTTTGGCTCGGGCGCGCCGCGAGCCAAAAAGCCCTCGTCCAAGGTGTCCCCGACGGTGGAGCGCAAGGTCGATCGCGCCAGCGCATCGCAGGACTTTGCCGCGGGCGATACCGTGAGCCATAAGACCTTTGGCACGGGTACCGTGATCTCGGTCGCTGGAGACATGATCGAGGTTCAATTCGAAAAGACCGGCCAGACCAAAAAGCTGATGAAGGGTTTTGCACCGATTGTTAAGCTGAATGCCTAACTGCGAGGTTGACCGGGCGTGCCGGGGGCTTTGGTCGCCTGCTCGGACAGTCCTGCTCGCACGGAGAGCACATTAAGTGCTCTCCGGCTCGTGCGGAACTCGCGATCGACCAAAGCCCCCGGCGCGCCCTCTTCCTTGTGGCGTTTTGGCCTGCAGCTTGCGAACGTTGCTTTGCTCGTTCGCTTTTTGATCTGGAGAGCCGGGCGGGCTGATAAATAGATACGAGTAGGGGCTCTCCCGTACATGGACGGGAGAGCCCCTTGTTGCGTTTGGGCTGTTGGTGCGACCTAGAGATGCGAGACGATCAATTCCATCTTGCCTTCAAGTTCGATCTGGTCCACGGTGCTGGGTGCCAGCAGGTGGCTTCCCTTGTGGACGGGGTCGCCGCAGATGGTGCCTTCGCCGTCGATGACCGACAGACACATGAAGGGCCAGCGCTGGTCGAGGGTCTTGCTGCCGTTAACGCGCACGCGATCGACGGTGTAGCAGGGGCAAGATTCGAGCTCGGTCACGCCATCCACCTCGGGCGCGGTCACCGTGCCGTCGGTCGGAGCCTGAGCATCAAAGTTTATGCAGTCGAGGCTCTGCTCAATGTGCAGGGGACGCAGTTTGCCGTCGGTGCCGGGGCGGTCGTAATCGTACAGGCGATACGTCACGTCGCACGACTGCTGCGTTTCCAAAATGAGCGTGCCGGCCTTGATGGCGTGAACGGTACCGGAATCAATCTGGAAAAAGTCGCCCTTGTGGATCGGTACTACGTTGAGCATGTCGTCCCAGCGGCCGTCCTTGATCATCTGTGCGGCCTCGGCGCGGTCATGCGCGCGCTGGCCGACGATGATCGTGGCGCCAGGCTCGCAATCCAGCACATACCAGCACTCGGTTTTGCCCAGGCTACCGTTCTCGTGCTCAGCGGCGTACTCGTCGTTGGGATGAATCTGGATCGAAAGGTCGTCCTTGGCGTCCAGAATCTTAATGAGCAGCGGGAACTCCTTGCCCTCGCAGTTGCCAAAGAGCTCGCGGTGCTCGGCCCACAGCCACGAAAGCGTGTGGCCTGCATACGGGCCCTCCGCAATCTGGCAGTCACCGTTGGGGTGGGCCGAGATGGCCCAACACTCACCGATGGGACCATCGGGAATGTCGTAACCAAATACGGTTTCGAGTTGACGGCCGCCCCAGATCTTCTCGTGGAAGATCGGCGTCAGTTTAATCAAATCGGACATGTTCATACTCCCATTGTGCTGCGTGGGCGCCGCGTAAAACTGCTCAAAACGAGCGCCCGCATGACTACAAAAACCTATGCCAACGTTACGTTGTGCAACTCAAAGCGGTCGCCAACGTTGCGCGAGACCGAATACTCAAAGGCGGCGCCGCTATCCAAGAAGCCAATCTGGTTGAGTTCGAGCAGGGGAGAGCCGGGTTTGGTATCCAGGCGCTCAGCTTCTTCCTCGGTTGCTGCCACGGCGCGAATGGTACGGTGAAAGCTCGAAATCTTCAGCCCACATTGCTCGCGGATGAATCGGTAGAGCGATCCGTACAGGTCCTTCTTTTTCAGCCCCGGAATCAGCTCGAGGGGCATGTAGGTGTACTCGATAACGATGGGCTTCTCATCGGCCTGACGCACGCGCACGACGTGATAGGCAAAGTCATCCTCGGCAATTCCCAGCTGGGCTGCGATGTCCGCCGGTGGATTAACGATCGAGAAATCGTAGACCACCGAGGTCACCTTCTCCCCGCGGTGCTCATACGAAAAACCCTGGGCACGGTCGTTTTTGCCCTGGAAAAACGCCTGGCCGGGAAGCCCCGCCGTGTCCTTAACGTAGGTACCCGATCCGCGTCGGCTGGTAATAAGACCTTCCTCGGTGATTTGTTCAATAGCTCGTTTGACGGTGATTTTGGAAACGCTATAGAGCTCGCAGAACTCAACGACGGTGGGAAGCTTGTCGCCCGGTTTAAGAGCGCCATCCTCGATACTTCGACGAATATCTGCAGCTATCGCCTCGTATTTGGGAATCATGGAACCTCCTTTCCGACATATATGAATACAAAAGTAAGTATAACCCTCAACAGGGCACCCATATTACTTTTATCTAAGAAGTTCGAGAAAGAAAAAAGAAAAAGACGCTTTACTTTTAAAATTAGAGCGCTATAGTTTAAGCAACGAACGGAATCCTTCCGCACAACAGGATCGACCGTTTGGGGACGGTTTTGTTTTGGCGGGTTGGATATCGGTATGACCGGTGCGCGCCCGCGCCGGATAACCTGCCAAAGCAAACCCGTCTCCAACCGGAAGCTCTAGAACACGAAAGCGAGGACTTTGATGGCACAGTATCAGCTGCCCAACGACTTCTTCTTTGGCGCTGCTATGTCCGGCCCGCAGACTGAGGGTCAGTGGAACCAGGGCGGCAAGCTCGAGAACCTGTGGGACACCTGGTCCATCCAGGATCTGGGTTCGTTCTACAACTGCGTTGGCTCTTATGCCGGCAATGACTTTATGGCCAAGTACCAGGAAGACTTTCGCATTTTGAAGGACTTGGGCCTGAATACCTATCGCACTTCCATCCAGTGGAGCCGTCTGCTCGATGCCGACGGCAACCTTAACGAGGAGGGCGCCGCGTGGTATCACGAGCTGTTCCGCGCCTCTCGCGAGGCTGGTCTGGAGCCGTTCGTCAACCTGTACCACTTTGACATGCCCACCTACCTCTTTAACCGTGGCGGCTGGGAGAGCCGTGAGGTCGTCGAGGCTTACGCGCATTACGCCGACGTCGCCTTCCACGAGTTTGGCCAGGAGATTAAGTACTGGTTCACCTTTAACGAGCCCATCGTCGAGCCCGAACAGCGCTATCAGGAGGGCGTGTGGTTCCCGCAGCTCCACGACTTCAACCGCGCCCGCACCGTGCAGTATCACATCTCGCTGGCGCACGCGCTGGCCGTGGCCAACTATCGTAAGGCCTATGACGAGGGCGCTATTCGCGCCGATGCCAAGATCGGCATGATCAACTGCTTTACTCCGGTCTACACCAAGGAGAACCCCAGCGAGGCAGACCTCGAGGCCGTGCGTATGACCAGCGGCATCAACAATCGCTGGTGGCTCGACCTTATTACCAAGGGCGAGCTTCCTGCCGATGTGCTCGACAGCCTGGCCGAGGGCGGCGTTAAGCTCCCGTTCCGTGCCGGCGACCAAGAGATTCTCAAGCAGGGTGTTGTCGACTGGCTCGGCTGCAACTACTACCACCCCACGCGTGTTCAGGCACCGGCGAGCAAGGTCGACCAGTACGGCCTGCCGCATTTTGCCGACGAGTACGTATGGCCCGATGCCGTTATGAATGAGAGCCGCGGCTGGGAGATCTACCCGCAGGGCCTCTACGACTTTGGCATGGACTGCGCTAAGAACTACCCCGATCTTGAGTGGTTCGTTTCCGAGAACGGCATCGGCATCATGGACGAATACAAGAACCGCGATGCCGAAGGAACCATCCAGGATGACTACCGCGTCGACTTTGTGCGCCAGCACCTGGAGTGGGTTGCCAAGGCAATCTCCGAGGGCGCCAAATGCCGGGGCTATCACTACTGGGCCGTCATCGATAACTGGTCTTGGGCCAATGCCTTTAAGAATCGCTATGGCTTTGTCGAGGTCGATCTCATGGACGGCTACAAGCGCCGCCTTAAGAAGTCGGCAGCCTGGCTCAAACAGGTCGCCACGACCCACGTGGTTGATTAGCGACCGGGCGAACGCCCAGACCGCGCGCCGCCGCGCGCAACACATGGCACATCTGGTGGCAGAGGGCGACAGACCACCGTGCGCATAGGAAAAGGCCGGATTTGAAAGTTAGGAGCAATCATGGCCAGTGACAACGGAAAGAGCTTCCTCGACAAGTTTGCCGAGGTCTCTGCGAAGGTGGGAAATCAGGTTCACCTGCGTTCCCTGCGTGACGCCTTCGCGACCATCACGCCGCTCTATATCCTTGCGGGTATCGCGGTTCTTATTAATAACGTCGTGTTCCCTCTGTTCCCGCTCGATGCGGCGGGCCTTGCCAACCTTCAGACGTGGGGTTCGGCAATTACGCTGGGCACCCTCAACGTCTCTGCCATTATCTTGGCCGGATTGATTGGCTACAGCCTCGCCAAGAACAAGCGTTTCGATAACCCGCTCGCTTGCGTGGTCGTCGCCATCTCTGCCTTCGTCATCATGATGCCGCAGCAGATCACCGCCT
Organism: uncultured Collinsella sp.; assembly: GCA_902495085.1. Classification (GTDB taxonomy): domain Bacteria; phylum Actinomycetota; class Coriobacteriia; order Coriobacteriales; family Coriobacteriaceae; genus Collinsella. The sequence goes on from CABUWA010000004.1 coordinate 18,866, forward strand.
CGCTTGCCGCCACGAGCCCGCTGCTCACCGACAAGATCACCTCCGCCGAGGTCACGGGCGCCCTTTCGACTGCCAACACCGGCACTAACGGTCTGTTCTCGGCCATTATCATCGCTCTGCTCTCCGTCTCGCTCTTCATCAAGATTTCTGGCGTCGAGAAGCTCAAGGTTAAGCTGGGCGAGGGCGTGCCCCCCGCGGTCTCCAACTCCTTCAACGTCATGATCCCGATGCTGCTCAACCTCGCGATCTTCGCTCTTGCCGCGGCCCTGCTCGCCGTGTGCGCCGGCACCGATCTGTGCACCATCATCTCCACGTGCATCTCCAACCCGCTCAAGAGCATCATGAACGCCGGTCCGTGGGCTGTTATCCTCATCTACACCCTTGCCAACCTGCTGTTCTGCGTCGGTATTCACCAGTCCACCATCTCTGGCGCTACCGTCGAGCCGATCCTGACCATGCTCATCGTCGACAACATGGCTACCTTTGCCGCCGGTGGCACCATCCAGCCCGATCACTACATGAACATGCAGATCGTTAACAGCTTTGCCCTCATCGGCGGCTCGGGCTGCACCCTCATGCTTCTGCTCGACACGCTCCTGTTCTCCAAGAACAAGGCTTCCGAGACCGTTTCCAAGATGGCTATCCTGCCTGGTCTGTTCAACATCAACGAGCCGGTTATCTACGGTTACCCCATCGTGTACAACCTGCCGCTCATGATTCCGTTTGTCCTCCTCCCCGATCTGTTCATCGGCATCACCTATGGCCTTACCTGCGCAGGCATCATCAGCCCCTGCATCGCCCAGGTGCCCTGGACCATGCCTCCCGTCATCAATGCCCTGCTCGCTACGGGCTTTGACTGGCGCGCCGGCGTGTGGCAGGCTCTCGAGATTGTCATTGGCATGGCCGTCTACCTGCCCTTTATGAAGATTTCCGAGAAGGCAATCGCCAAGCAGGAGGCTCTCGCCGAGTAGAACGCCTAACGTTCGTCCCTTTCACCTTTGCGGGCGCCGGTACGCGGTGCCGGTGCCCGCGGCTCTCTCCCTTGTGTAAAGATGCAGGGGGGTGGGCACAATAGCCGCAAGGAATAAAACCAGTTGTCGTCTGCGCGCCGCGCAGTTATAAGGAGGAAACCATGAAGAAGATCATGCTCTGCTGCAATGCCGGTATGTCCACGAGCCTGCTGGTCCAGAAGATGCAGGCCGAGGTTGCAAACCGTGGTCTGGATATCGAGGTCGAGGCTCGTCCCATGAACGAGGCCCACGATCACCTGGACGAGTGCGACATGTTGCTGCTTGGCCCGCAGATCGGCTACACCAAGGGCGACTTTGAGAAGGAGGCCGCCGGTCGTTTTCCGGTCGAGGTCATCAACATGGTCGACTACGGCCGCATGAACGCTGCCGGCATCATCGACCACTGCGTCAGCGTGATGGGCTAGGTGCTCTGTATGGAGGATATGAACGAACTGCAGATGACCTGCTTCGAGATCATCAGCTACGTCGGTACCGCCAAGAGCATGTACATCAATGCCGTGCAAAAGGCCAAGGAGGGCGATTTTGACGCCGCCGAGGAGCTTATCAAGCAGGGCGACGAGGCCTATAACGGTGGCCACGATGTTCACATGGGGCTTCTGAAGAAAGAGGCCAACGGCGAGCGTAACGGCGAGGCCCCGTTGATTCTGCTGCATGCCGAGGACCAGATGGCCGGTACCGAGACCATGCGCGTCATGGCGACGGAGCTCATCGAGATCCACAAGCAGCTGCAGGCACTTAAGGCCTAGTCGGCGTTATCGCCGCGAAGGACCGTGCGGTCCAACAGACAACATAGTCCCTTTGACGGGCGCCGGGAGTCTCCGCCTCCCGGCGCCTCTATTTTTGGGGATGGTCTTGTGCGGCCTGTTGAGCGGCCATTTGCGTTTCCCCAGATAAAACCTGCCAAAACAAACCTGTCCCTTTTTGGTAGGTTTTTGCCTTGGGAGCGGTACCATACAGGCAATGTTTAAACGAGAAAGGCGGGCTCCCATGGAACCTAAGCAGTACTACATCGGCATTGACGTCGGCGGCACTTCGGTTAAGGAGGGCCTGTTCGACGAAGACGGTAACCTGCTTGCCAAGGCCAGCGTGCCTACGCCTCCTATCGTTGACGCTGCGGGCTTTGCCGCGGTGACCGAGGCTATCGACCAGGTGGTCGCCAAGGCGCAGATTCCGCGCGCCTTTGTGGCAGGCATTGGCCTGGCCGTTCCGTGCCCCATTCCGGCGTCGGGCGATGCCAAGGTCAAGGCCAACATTGCCATTAACCTGCCCAAGCTGAGGATCGCCATTCAGGAGCACTGTCCCGACGCGGTCGTTAAGTACGAGAACGATGCCAACGCCGCTGCCATGGGCGAGGCCTGGCTCGGTTCTGCCAGGGGCGTGCAGAATGTGGTGATGGTCACCATCGGTACCGGCGTGGGCGGCGGCGTTATCGTCAACGGTGACGTGGTATCGGGCGTTGTGGGTGCTGGCGGCGAGATTGGCCACATGTGCCTGAACCCGGCTGAGGAGCGCACCTGCGGCTGCGGCGGCCATGGCCACCTGGAGCAGTATTCCAGCGCCACCGGCGTGGTGAGCAACTACCTTGCCGAGTGCGAGAAAGCGGGCGTCGAGCCCATCGAGCTCACCGGTCCCTCCGATTCCAGGGACGTGTTCCAGGCCTGCCGCGAGGGCGACAAGCTTGCGCTGGCCGCGGCCGATACCATGGCCGACTATCTCGGTCGCGCACTGGCGCTTATTGCCAACGTGGTTGATCCCGAGATGTTCCTCATCGGCGGCGGCGCCTCTGCCTCGGCCGATGTCTACCTCGACAAGGTTCGCGAGCACTTTAAGCAGTACGCGCTTTCCGCCTCGCGCGAGACGCCCATTAAGGTCGCTTCGCTCGGAAACGACGCCGGCATCATCGGTGCCGCCTACGTAGCCCTGCGCGCCGCCGGTAAATAGCTGGTGCAAGGGGGACAGGTTACTTTGCACCAATATGGTGCAAAAGGGACAACCTTGGCCCCGTGCCTGCCCCAAAATATGCCGTAGACCTTCCGTCTGCGAAGGCTCGGCATCGGCGTGCTACCATAGCTACGTCCAAGTACACATATCAAGTGGAGGATATCCATGGCAAACGTTCTTGTCTTTGGTCACCAGAACCCCGATAACGACGCCATCATGAGCGCCGTCGTCCTGTCCCAGTTGCTCAACCAGGTTGAGTATGCCGGCAACACCTACGAGGCCTGCGCCCTTGGTCAGCTTCCGGCCGAGTCCGCCAAGCTGCTCGCCGACGCCGGCATCGCCGAGCCCCGCGTGATCGAGTCCGTCGAGGCCGGTCAGCTCGTCGTCCTCACCGACCACAACGAGTCTGCCCAGTCCGTCGCCGGCCTTAAGGACGCCACGGTCTTTGGCGTTGTCGATCATCACCGCATCGGCGACTTTGAGACCGCCGGCCCGCTGCACTACATCTGCCTGCCCTGGGGCTCCAGCTGCACCATCGTCACCAAGCTCGCCGGCGTGCTCGGCGTTGAGCTTTCCGACGTCCAGGCCAAGCTGCTGCTCTCGGCCATGATGACCGACACGCTCATGCTCAAGAGCCCCACCACCACCGATGTCGACCGCGCCGTCGCCGCCAAGCTCGGCGAGCAGGTGGGCGTCGACCCGGTCAAGTTTGGCATGGAAGTCTTCCTCACCCGTCCGTCCGGCTCCTTCACCGCAGCCGAGATGGTCGGCAACGACATCAAGATGTTCGAGCCCGCCGGCAAGAAGCTGCTCATCGGCCAGTACGAGACTGTCGACAAGACCCGCGCACTCGGCATGATCGACGAGATTCGCGAGGCCATGCGCGCCTACGCCGCCGAGAAGGGTGCCGACGGCATCGTCCTGTGCATCACTGACATCATGGAGGAGGGCTCGCAGGTCCTGCTCGAGGGCGAGACCGAGGCTGCTCAGAAGGGCCTGGGCATTGCCGACGAGCACGACGGCGTCTGGATGCCGGGCGTCCTCTCCCGTAAGAAGCAGGTCGCTGCCCCCATCATGGCCGCCTGCTAGGTTTAGTTGACCAAACGCCACGACCGGATCGCGGACGCCCCGCGCTCCGGTCGTTTTTTGTGCACGGCGCCGCGTCGTCTCTTGGACAGGCGAGCCCGCGCCGTTGAACAAATAATGTTCAACCTGTGGTTCCGCTTTTCGGCCATGCCTGCGTGCTTGTCGTGCAGGGTAGGCTAGATGCAAGCGTAATACGTTAGAGCGCGGCGCCGCCACTTGGGCGGGCCGTGCTTTTTTAAGACGGGAGCTTTCCCGTGAAAGGAGCCGCCCATGGCAGCACCCGAGCAGCTGTTTAACGTTCGTGAGCGCAAGCGTTTTGAGCGCCATGACATTTGGGAGCGCATCACCGAGAACGGCACGATTTCCGCCGCCGTCATGGTCTTCGCCGCCATCGCCGCCGTCATTTGCGCCAACACCGATGCCTACGAGGCCATCCATCACTTTTTGGAGACCCCGCTGTATGTGGGTCTGGGCAACCTTACGGCCGGTCTCACCGTTGAGCTTTTCGTCAACGACTTCCTCATGGCGATTTTCTTTTTGCTGGTGGGCATTGAGCTCAAATATGAAATGACGGTCGGCGAGCTCAAAAACCCGCGCCAGGCTATGCTTCCCATGCTGGCGGCCGTGGGCGGCGTCGTCGTTCCCGCCTGCATCTATCTGATCTTTAACCATGCCGGCGCGCACAACGGCTGGGCCATTCCCATGGCAACCGATATTGCCTTTGCGCTGGGCGTGCTGTCGCTTTTGGGCAATCGCGTGCCCAACGGCGTGCGTGTGTTCTTCTCGACGCTCGCCATCGCCGACGACCTCATCTCCATCGCCGCCATCGCCATCTTCTACGGTCAGAGCCCCAATCCGTTTTGGTTGGGCGCCGCCGCGCTTGTGACGTGCGCGCTCGTGTGGCTCAACAAGACGCAGCACTACCGCCTTGCCCCGTATTCGGTGCTGGGCCTGCTGCTGTGGTTCTGCATGTTCAAGAGCGGCGTGCACGCTACGCTTGCCGGCGTCATCCTGGCCTTCACCATCCCGGCCAAGTGCGGCGTCAAGCTCGATAGCCTCACCGATTGGTTGGGCGAGTGCCTGCCGCTGCTCGATGACCGCTACGACGACGAGGCGCACATCCTGGGCCAGCATGACTTTACCGTCTCGACCACCAAGGTCGAGCGCGTCATGCACCGCGTGACCCCGCCGCTCATCCGCATGGAGCGTCTGATCTCCACACCGGTCAACTTTGTGATCCTGCCGATCTTTGCGTTCGTCAACGCACAGGTTCGCCTAGTGGGCGTGGACATGAGCACGCTGCTCACCGACCCGGTGACGCTCGGCGTGTACTTTGGCATGCTGCTGGGTAAGCCGATCGGTATCTTTGGCATGACGTTCGCCTTGGTCAAGCTCAAGGCCTGCGAGCTGCCGCACAATGTCAACTGGCATATGATTGCCGGCGTGGGCATTCTGGGCGGTATCGGCTTTACCATGTCGATTCTCATCAGCGGCCTCGCCTTCCCGACGGCCCAGTTTGAGGTTCTGGCTGCCAAGGCCGCTATTCTCGCCGGCTCTGTCACCGCGGCCGTACTTGGCATGATCTACATGAGTGTGATCTGCAAGCACCCCGCGCCCAAGAACGAGTAGGCGCGTAGAAACAGACGCCAGAGCCTGCTCGAGCGCGTGTAAAACGCGGTTTTGAGTGGTACTTGCCACCTGCCGGACACCCCAGTGGCCAAAAAACGCCGTTTGTGAGTACTGTCACAAACGGCGTTTCATTTTAGGCGCGAAAAATAATGTACAAATCTATTCTGTCTGTGCATTAACGATTGCGTGGCTGGACGAAAAATGCCGATGCATCCTTCCAAAACCGGACACAAAAGGCCAAGACTGGCCTTTTTAATTCAAAATCGCTGTTACTAAAAAAGTAACAGTACTCATATTTGCTATTTTTTGACCACAGGCCCCAATGACTAGGTTTATTCCACGGTGCCGTAGATGGCGCCCCAGCCGTGGGCGGCCAAGGCGGAGTTGAGCTGGTCGCAAAGTGACTGGCGGTCGTAATAGCCGGGCGGTAGCAGGTTGACGATTTCCATGAGATCGGGCGCCAGGTCCAAGATTTCGGCCTGTACGATCAGATCCAGGCGGTCGATGGCGTGACGGTCGTAAAATAGTCCGTCGACCAGGCGCTGCAGGTCGCCGAATTCCTCGGCCTGGAATGATCCGTACTCCATAGTGCCTCCTTGGGCGCTTCACGCCGGCATGCGCGGCGATTCGTAATTCATTGCGATGGACTTAATCTATCACGGCTTCATAACGTTGCGACGGTGGCGGTCTATACTTAGAAGAATTGCAACGTACCGCTTCGTGAAAGGTCGCACCCATGCAGACGATCTACCAGAAGATGGAAACCACCGAACTCGATGCCGCCATCGAGGCGCTCAAAGCCGAGGTCGCCGAGGTCAAGGCCAAGGGCCTGGCGCTCGACATGGCCCGCGGCAAGCCGTCGCCCTCCCAGGTGGACATCTCTCGACCCATGCTCGATATCCTCAATGCCGATGCCGATCTGCACGACGGCAACGTCGACTGCTCCAACTACGGCTGCTTTGAGGGCATTCCCTCGGCACGCAAGCTGGCGGGGGAGTTCCTGGGTTGCCCCGCCGAGCAGACGCTCGTGCTGGGTTCGTCGAGCTTGCTGATCGAGCACGATATCGCCGGTATGTTCTGGCGTTGCGGCTCGTGTGGTAGCGATCCTTGGGAGGCTTACGAGGCAGCGCACGACGGCAAGAAGGTCAAGTTCCTGTGCCCGGTTCCCGGCTACGATCGCCACTTTGGCATTACCGCCGACTTGGGTATCGAGAACGTTCCCGTCGCGATGACCGACAACGGCCCCGATATGGACGAGATCGAGCGCCTCGTTGCCGCCGACGATTCCATCAAGGGCATCTGGTGCGTGCCCAAGTATTCCAACCCCACGGGTATCACCTTTAGCGAGGACACCGTGCGCCGCCTGGTCGAGATGCACACGGCCGCGCCCGATTTCCGCATCTTCTGGGACAACGCCTACTGCGTGCACGACCTGTACGACGAGACCGACGAGCTCGCCAACATCTTTGATCTTGCCCGCGCGGCGGGCACCGAGGACCGCGTGGTGGCATTCGCCTCGACGTCCAAGATCACCTTCCCGGGTGCCGGTATCGGCTTTATCGGTGCGAGCCCCGCGGTTATCGCGGAGTTCTCCAAGCGCCTGAAGGCCGGCCTCATCAGTGCCGACAAGCTCAACCAGCTGCGTCACGTGCGCTTCCTTCCCACCATCGAGGCGGTCAAGGAGCACATGAAAAAGCATGCCGAGTTCTTGCGCCCGCGCTTTGAGGCTGTCGAGCGCAAGCTCACCGAGGGCTTGGGCGACACGGGCTGCGCCACCTGGACGCACCCCCGCGGCGGCTACTTTGTAAGCTTCGATGGTCCCGAGGGTTCAGCCCAGAAGGTCGCCGCGCTCTGCGCCGACCTGGGCGTCAAGCTCACGCCGGCTGGTGCCACCTGGCCTTATGGCAAGGACCCGCGCGACACCAACATCCGCATCGCGCCGAGCTATCCCACGGTCGAGGACCTGGAGGCCGCGCTCGATGTGCTGGTGCTGGCCGTTAAGCTCGTCGCTGCCGAGCTTGCGCGTGCCGAGCGCGCCTAACGCGCGGCTCCCCGTATTATCCACACTTTCGATACGTAAAGGAGCGTATACATGGATTTGGGTATTTCCACCAACCCCACGCCAGAGCTCTACACCATTAAGGTGGCCGGCGAGATCGATATCTCTAACGCCGATAGCCTGCGCAATGCCATCGACCTGGCGCTCGAGCAGCCCACTGAGGCCGTTGAGCTCGATTTTGCCCAGGTGAGCTACATCGATTCGACGGGCATTGGCGTGCTCGTGGGCGCCGCGCACCACGCGGTCGACCACAGCAAGCGCTTTAGCTGCACCAATGTGCAGCCCCCGGTGATGCGCGTGGTTCAGCTGTTGGGTGTCGACCAGGAGATTTCGATCACCGCTGCATAATCTTTGCCCCCAAAAGGGCGTGCCGTTTGGCATATGTTTGTGATGCGCTCGGACGTTTTGGCGTCCGGGCGCTATACTTGACCGAATGAATAGACGAGTTCCGGCCGAATGGCGCGGTGCGGGCTCGACTCACATCGAGCCTTGGAGGTATGTGTGTTTGGTATTGGAGAGGGTGAGCTCGCGATCATCGTGGTCTTCGGCTTTTTGCTGTTTGGCCCGGATAAGCTCCCACAGATGGGCCGCACGATCGGCCGTGCTATCCGTCAGTTCCGCGAGACGCAGGAAAAAATGACGGCTGTTGTTCAGTCCGAGATTATCGATCCGGTGAGCGAGGCCGCGTCGGCCCCGGTCAAGCCCAAGAAGGCTGCTGTCGATGACGATTCCGATGCGGACGAGGATGCTGCCGAGACGGCAGCGCCCGCCAAGAAGGAGACCTTTGCCGAGCGTCGTGCCCGTCTTGCTGCCGAGAAGGCCGCAAGCGAGGGTGCTGCTGAGGGCGAGAATGCCGCCGAGGAGCCTGCGACCGAGAGCGCCGAGCCCGAGCCTGCCGATGCCGCCGACGAGTCCGCTTCCGCTGCAGAGTCGGAGCCCGATCCCGAGTCGGCAGAGCCCACAACGGCCGATCTCTATGCCCGTCGTCCCCGCAAGCGCAAGGCCGTCGTCGACCAGCTCGCCCGCGAGCTCGAAGCCGAGGACGACGCCGCTGCCGCCGACGCCCCGAAGGGAGGCGATGAGTAATGCCTATCGGACCTGCGCGCATGCCGCTCTTCGATCATCTGGGAGAGCTTCGTCGCCGCCTGACCATCGTGGTCGTGTCGGTGTTTGCCGCCGCTATCGTGCTGTATTTCGCCACACCCGTGGTGCTCGACATCCTGAAAGACCCCATCCGCTCCTTTGTGCCGGACGGTAAGTTCTACATCACCACCACGCTCGGCGGTTTTGGCTTGCGCTTCTCGCTGGCCATCAAGATGGCCGTGGTCATGTGCACGCCCATGATCATCTGGCAGATCCTGGCATTTTTCCTGCCGGCGCTGCGCCCCAACGAGCGCAAGTGGGTCGTGCCCACGGTGCTCGCCTCGACGGTGCTGTTCTTCCTGGGCGCAATCTTCTGCTACTTCATCATTATCCCGGCAGGCTTTGAGTGGCTCATCAGCGAGACCTCGGCCGTCGCCACGGCGTGGCCCGACCTGGAGGACTACATCAACATGGAGCTGCTCTTTATGATCGGCTTTGGCGTGGCGTTTGAGCTGCCGCTCATCATCTTCTATCTGTCCGTCTTCCACATCGTGTCCTACGCTGCTTTCCGCGGTGCCTGGCGTTATGTATACGTTGGCCTGCTTGTGGGCTCGGCTGTGATTACGCCCGACGGCTCGCCCGTTACGCTGGGCCTCATGTATGGCGCCCTGCTCTCGCTCTACGAGATTTCGCTCGCCATTGCCCGCGTGGTCATTACCGCGCGCGAGGGCAAGGAGGGCTTGTTTGTGAGCCGTCTGGACCTGTTCTCGGACGATGAGGACGACGAGGAGTAAATCGGTATGCACGAGGTTGGCATTGTCAACGGCATACTCGATACAGTGATTCGCGCGGCGCGTGGGGCGGGGGCCTCGCGCGCCGTTTTGGTAACGCTGCGTATCGGGGATATGACCGAAGTTGTGCGCGAGGCGCTGGACTTTGCGTGGGAGACATTTCGCGATGAGGACCCGCTCACGCGGGGCTGCGAGCTCGCGGTTGAGGAGATTCACCCACAAAGTGAATGCCTGGACTGCGGCGAGGTCTTCGACCACGATCGCTTCCACTGTCGCTGTCCCCAGTGTGGTGGTGCCAACGTGCGCCTACTGCACGGCCGCGAGCTCGATATCGCGAGTATCGAAATCGAAACCCCCGACGATTAGCCCGCTAGCCATCTGGTGATGGGGTATAAAGGGGCCAAAGTAAGGAGCGCTAAGTATGGCTGAGAAAACGATTGATATCGCGTCGCCGATTCTGTCGCGCAACGAGCGCCTGGCAGATCAGCTGCGTCAGCGATTTAATGAGACAAACACCTATGTGATCAACGTCTTGTCGAGCCCCGGTTCGGGCAAGACCACCACGATCCTGGGCACCAACGAGCGCCTGCGCGACAAGGCTGGCCTGCGCTGTGCCGTCATCGAGGGCGATATCGCCTCGGATGTCGATGCCATCACCATGAAGGAAGCCGGCCTGCCCGCCATCCAGATCAACACGGGCGGCCTGTGCCACCTCGAGGGCAACATGATCATGGAGGCCGTTGACGCGTTCGACCAGGCCGTCGGTCTGGAGAACATCGACGTCATCTTTATCGAAAATGTGGGCAACCTAGTCTGCCCGGTCGACTTTGACCTGGGCGAGAACCTGTCCATCATGATCCTCTCGGTGCCCGAGGGCGACGACAAGCCCATCAAGTACCCGGGCATCTTCCAACACGCCGGCGCGCAGCTGCTCAACAAGGTCGATGTGGCTCCGGCTTTCGATTTTGACATGGATAGGTATACTAAGACACTCGATGACCTCAATCCGCAGGCGCCGCGGTTTGCCGTGAGCGCGCGCAAGGGCGAGGGCATGGATGCCTGGTGCGATTGGCTCATCGGGCAGATCGAACAAGCAAGGGCGTAAATCGGCCGCCATACGGGCGGGCGTAGCCGCAGAGACACGAGATAGGAGCCTCTTTTGAAGCTCATCATCGCCGAGAAAAACGACGCTGCGCGTCAGATCGCCGAGCGTCTGTCCACGGGTAAACCCAAAAAGGATAAGGTGTACAACACCGCCATCTACCGTTTTGAGTGGAAGGGCGAGGAGTGCGTGACCATCGGCCTGGCCGGTCACATCCTTGCGCCCGATTTTTGCGACAGCGTGCTGTTCGATAAAAAGCTGGGCTGGTATTCGGTTACCGAGGACGGCGAGATGCTGCCGGCCGACATGCCCGATGGCCTGGCTCGTCCGCCTTACGACACCAAGCGTAAGCCGTTCCTTGCCGACGGCATCTCCATCAAGGGCTGGAAGCTTGAGAGCCTGCCCTATCTCACCTGGGCACCCGTCATTAAGCTGCCGGCCGAGAAGGAGCTCATCCGCTCGCTCAAGAACCTTGCCAAGAAGTCCGACAGTGTCATCATCGCCACGGACTTCGATCGCGAGGGCGAACTGATCGGTTCGGACGCCCTCAACAAGGTGCGTGAGGTGGCGCCCGACTTGCCGGTTGCCCGCGCCCAATACTCTTCGTTTACCAAGGCCGAGATCACGCACGCCTTCGATAATCTCGTCTCGCTCGACCAGAACCTGGCCGACGCCGGCGAGAGCCGCCAGCACATCGACCTCATTTGGGGCGCGGTGCTCACGCGTTATCTGACGCTCGCCAAGTTCGGCGGCTTTGGTAACGTGCGCTCTGCCGGCCGCGTGCAGACGCCGACGCTCGCCCTGGTGGTCGAGCGCGAGCGCGAGCGCATGGCGTTTGTGCCCGAGGACTATTGGCAGATTCGCGGCATGGGTGCCGCGCAGGGCGCCGCCGAGGACGACCGCTTTAAGATTGCACACAAGACGGCGCGTTTTACCGACAAGGATGCTGCCGAGACGGCGTACGGCCATGTCGACGGTGTCGCGACGGCGACCGTTGCCGCGGTGACCAAGCGCTCGCGTAAGCAGCAGCCGCCCACGCCGTTTGCGACGACCTCGCTGCAGGCTGCCGCCGCGGCCGAGGGCATCTCGCCTGCGCGTACGATGCGCATCGCCGAGTCCCTCTACATGGCCGGTCTCATCAGCTACCCGCGTGTCGACAATACCGTGTACCCTGCGACGCTCGATCTGGGCGCCGTGGTGAGCGATCTGGCAAAGATCAACCCGGCGCTGGCGCCGGTGTGCAAAAAGGTGCTCGCCGGTCCCATGAAGCCCACGCGCGGCAAGGTCGAGACCACCGACCACCCGCCTATCTATCCCACGGGCGAGGGCGATCCGTCCACGCTCGATGGCGGGCAGCGCAAGCTCTACGACCTCATCGCCCGTCGCTTCCTGGCGACGCTTATGGGTCCTGCGACCATCGAGAACACCAAGCTCGAGCTCGATGTGAACGGCGAGCCGTTCGTGGCCTCGGGTGACGTGCTGGTGACGCCGGGTTTCCGCGAGGCGTACCCGTATGGACTCAAGCGCGACGAGCAGATGCCGCCGCTTGAGCAGGGCGATACGGTCGACGTGTTCGACATTAAGCTCGAGGCCAAACAGACCGAGCCGCCCGCGCGCTACAGCCAGGGCAAGCTCGTGCAGGAGATGGAGAAGCGCGGCCTGGGCACCAAGTCCACGCGTGCGAGCATCATCGAGCGTCTGTACGCCGTGCGCTACCTCAAAAACGATCCCGTGGAGCCGAGCCAGCTGGGCATCGCCATCATCGACGCGCTGACGCAGTTTGCCCCGCGCATCACGAGCCCCGATATGACCAGCGAGCTCGATGGCGATATGACCCGTGTGGAGCGCGGCGAGGACACCGAAGAGCATGTCGTGACGCACTCGCGCGCACTGCTGGCCGGTGTGCTCGACGAGCTGCTCAAGCACACGCAGGAGCTGGGCGACGCCATCAGCGACGCCGTCACGGCCGATGCGCGCGTGGGCGCCTGCCCCAAGTGCGGCAAGGACCTGGTTATGAAGACGAGCGCAAAGACCCGCGGCAGCTTTATCGGCTGCATGGGCTGGCCCGACTGCGACGTGACCTACCCGGTGCCGAGCGGCGTCAAGGTAAGCCCGCTCGAGGGCGAGGCGGCTGTGTGCCCCGAGTGCGGCGCACCGCGCATTAAGTGCCAGCCGTTCCGCCAGAAGGCCTTCGAGATTTGCGTGAACCCCACGTGCCCCACCAACTACGAGCCCGATCTTAAGGTGGGCGAGTGCAAGGTGTGCGCCGAGGCAGGACGCCATGGCGACCTGATCGCGCACAAGAGCGAAAAGAGCGGCAAGCGCTTTATCCGCTGCACCAACTATGACGATTGCGGCGTGAGCTATCCGCTGCCGGCGCGCGGCAAGCTCGAGGCGACGGGCGAGACTTGCCCCGAGTGCGGCGCTCCCATCGTGGTGGTCAACACAGCGCGCGGTCCGTGGCGTATCTGCGTGAACATGGACTGCCCGACCAAGGAGAAGAAGCCTGCCCGTGGCCGCAAGACCACAACCAAGGCGAGCACGGCAAAGAGGACGACGGCGGCAAAGAAGGCCACGGCGGCCAAAAAGACAACGGCCAAGAAGACGACCGCGAAGAAGTCGACTACCAAAAAGACCGCTGCCGACAAGTAACCGAGCACATATAGACACGGCGGGGCCGGGCGCGCAAATGCAAATGCGCGCCCGGCCCCACTTCTAAGTTGCGGTGAAATAGGGACTGTTTTTGCTGGCAAAAGGCCTAATTAATCCCTATTTCACCGCAAGTTTTGATCAGTTGTTGGGATTACTTCACCTCGACGGGTGCGCCGCCGGGGTAGCGGTCCTCAAAGTCCAGACGGTATTTGTTGTCGTTGGTGCCCGCTACGTTGTCGCGCGCCAGCGGCGCCACGATCTCGTCCTTGTGGTTGGCGGGGCTGGAGTACTCAAGGCTGATCTCCCAAGCGTCGCAAATGACGTCGATGCGATTCTCCAGGTCGTCATAGAGCGTGATGATATCTTTCCACGAGCCGTAATTCTGCGAGTCGATGGGAACGTCCAGGTCCTCGACCTCGTCCTTGAGGTCGTCGATCTGATCCTCGAGCGCCTCGGCGGCATCGCTGGCCGACTGACGCGAGCTTCGGTCATCCTTGAGATAGTACGTGTTAAACGTGGTGGCGCAGTCGCGAACCTGCTGATCAAGATCGGAGAGCCTGCTGTAGTAGGAGCTCAGCTGGTCGTAGACGTTCTGCTCGCTGATGGTGGCGGCATCGTGGACGTCATCGTCATCATCATCGTCAAGCTTGTTGGGGTCGCCCTTGACGGACGCATCGTCGTTATCGTGGTCGATCTTGACCTTCTCGATCGTCGTGTCCTTGGTATCATCGGCGCCCTTGTCGAAAGGCTTGATCATAAAGAACGCGACGAGCGCGATAATCACGACGACCAGCACGGCGATGACGCCGATGAGCAGGGCGTTGTTGTTTTTGGGCGCGGCGGGAGCACCGGCCTGCGGAGCGGCGGTCGGTATGGGCTGCTGCGGCGCGGAGCCGGCTGGCGCCGCCCATTGCTGCGTCGTGCCGACTTCGGGCTGGGGAGCGGGCGCGGGCTGATGAGCGGACTGCACGGTCACGTCCGCCTGCGCATCCTCATGCGACTGAGAGGCCTGGCCATCATCGGTTACCGGCGTTCCGCAGCTGGTGCAGAAGCGCTCGTCGTCTTTCAGAAGCTTGCCGCAATGGGTACAAAACCGGGGCATGATGGTTCCTTCCATTCGATGTGTTGGCTAGATTATAAGGTGGTTCAGGTGCGGTTGGGCCGCGCCGACCCAACTGGTTATGTGAGGATGATCATGTCGCGCAAGCCCTGTCGCATGCGTCACAATGAGTGCGGCGTGCTGGGTGTCCGGCGCGGCCGTTTATCGACGGCTCGGTAGAATGCGATGGTGGGGAGTGAGTCTGTGTACTGCGGCGAGCAAGGTCGGGGTGGCGGCGAAAACGTGGAGGCGTTCCGGTTCCCGCCGGGGGATGCACCCCTCACTGCGCGCGATTGCTCGCGTCGAGTGTTTTGTGCCGGGATGTTGACCGGATCGCTTGCCTCGGTGATGAGTCTCGGCGGTTGTGCCGCGCGCCGCAACGAGGCTGAGGGCTCCGCTGTCCCTGTCAAACAAAAAGCGAATCATCCGTCCGCTCAAAAGACGGAAGCTGTCGCCTGGGCTTCTTGGATTGCCGGCCTTCAGCAAGATATCGAAGCCCTTGTCGAGCCGTATGGTGGGTCTACCTCGGTCTATGCTGTGGCGCTTGATCCTCAAACGTTCGCGTCGCTCGATGGTGAAGTCGCTGTGGCGCCGGACGCGCGACATGTGGCGGCAAGCATCATCAAGCTTCCCGTTCTCGCTTGTGCGCTCGAGACCGTGGCGGCGGGCGACCTGTCCCTCGACGAGCAGATAACGGTAGCGCAACAGGATATCGTGGGTGGCAGCGGCAACATTCAGTCGCGCGGCGCGGGTGTGTCGTACAGTATTGACGAGCTACTGCACGCTATGATCGCCCAGAGCGATAACGTGGCAGCGAACCTTGTTATCGGCAGACTTGGCATGGATACGGTCAACGAAACGTGTGCCGCATTGGGGCTGACCCAGACCGTGCTCGCTCGTTTGATGATGGACACCGAGGCCCAGGCACAAGGTCGCGAGAACTATACGAGCGCCCGTGATGCTGCGGCCGTGTTGCAGCGGCTGGCGGCGGGGACAATCGCGACGCCCGAGCTGTGCGAGCGAGCGCGCGGATATCTGCTGGCGCAGGAAGACGCGCGCGGTATTGTCGAGGGCGTTCCCGGCGGCGTTTTGGTCGCGCACAAAACGGGCAGCCTGGCGAATGCTCAGCACGATGCCGCAATCGTCTACACCGAGCGCCCCTACGTGCTGGCAATCCTCACCCAAGACCTCGAACGCGAGCAGGCCCTAGCCCTCGAGCGCGACATTTCCTTCGCCATCAACGCCCGCGCCCACTCCTAACTTGCGGTGAAATAGGGATTGTATTTGCTGCTAGAAGGCGTATTTAGTCCCTATTTCACCGCAACTTAGAGGGTCGGCAGTTAGGGACGTTCCTTTTCGGCCGGCACTTTGGGAACGTCCCTAACTGCCACCTAGCCCCTGCCCCTGGGGTATCATGGCTTGGTTGCTATAACTTGCATTTTCGCGCCTTGTAGGAAGGGGCTGCGCCCATGGCTTTTGAGCCCGCTCAACATAGCTTTATCACGCTCGAGGGCGTCGACGGCGCCGGCAAGTCCACGCAGGCGCGCCTGCTTGCCCGTGCGCTCGAGCTCGCTGGCTACCAGGTTGTGAGCCTGCGCGAGCCGGGCGGCACCGCCATCAGCGAAAAGATTCGCGCCCTGCTGCTCGACCCCGCCAATACGGCGATGGGCGACACCTGCGAGCTGCTGCTCTACGAGGCCGCGCGCGCCCAGCTGGTGCACGAGGTCATCGCGCCCGCCCTCGCTGCCGGCAAGGTGGTCCTGTGCGACCGTTTTTACGATTCCACGACCTGTTATCAGGCGTTTGCCGATGGCCTCGACCGTCAGATGGTACGCGATGCCAACAACCTGGCTGTCGCCGGTACGCATCCGGCGCTCACGCTCGTCTATCACATCACGCCCGAGCAGGCGGCGCTGCGCATGGCCGCCCGTGGTGCGGCCGACCGCATGGAGGCCAAGGGCATGGCCTTCCAGGAGCGCGTCTACCAGGGATTTTGCGCTATCGCTGCCGAGGAACCCGCCCGCGTAAAGCTCATCGACGCCACTGCGTCGATCGCAGACGTCTTCGCGCAGACGGTCGAGCTGGTTCGTGCGCACGGTCTCGACATCCCCCAGGATGCCGTCGCCGCCGCGCTTGCCCAGGAGGCTGAGTAGCATGGCCCCCGCTCAGGCAAGCTTGCTGGCCAAGCTCGACACCCAACAGCGCGTGCGCGACTTTTTGACCAATGCCGTCGCCAGCGGTCGCGCATCGCACGCCTACCTGTTTTTGGGCGCGCCCGGCGCCGGTAAGCTCGACGCCGCATGGGCGCTCGCCCAGGCCTTCCTGTGCGAGCAGGACGGCTGTGGTTCGTGCGACAGCTGCGTGCGCGTCGCACGCCATACGCACCCCGATGTGCACTATTACACGCCCGAAAGCGCTACGGGCTATCTCATCGCCCAGACCCGCGAGCTGCTCGATGACGTGCCCCTGGCGCCCATCCGCGCCAAGGCAAAGGTCTACATCATCGACCGTGCCGAGCAACTGCGCGCCAACACCGCCAACGCGCTGCTCAAAACGCTCGAGGAACCGCCCGAGGGCGTCATGTTCATCCTGTTGGGCACCTCGGCTGACGTGATGCTGCCCACTATCGTGAGCCGCTGCCAGTGTGTGCCGTTTCGGCTGGTATCGCCCACTGTGGCTGCGCAGGCCGTGAGCCGCGCCACCGGTCAGGATCTCGCGCGCTGCCGCATGGCCGTCGCCGTGGCGGGAAGCCCCACGCGTGGTATCGAGTTCCTCAAGAGCGCCGAGCGCCAGGACGCCCGTCGCCAGATGGTCCGTGCCATCGACTCGCTCATCGCCGCCGACGAGGCCGATGTGCTCAGTCGCGCCAAGTCGCTCATCGTCGCCGTCAAGGCGCCGCTCGCCGAGGTCAAGTCCACGCAGGAAAAGGTGCTCGAGCAAAATGCCGACTACCTGTCGCGTGGAGCATTGAAGCAGCTTGAGGACCGCAACAAGCGCGAACTCAACGCGCGCGAGCGTTCGGGTATCATGGAAGCGCTGGCGAGCGCGCGGACGCTCATGCGCGACGTGCTGCTGACGCTTCAGGATGAGGCGGCGGACGTGGTGAACGAGGACGTGCGTGACACGATCGGCCGGCTTGCCGCCGCGACGAATGTTGCGGGTGCCACTCAGGCGCTTGAGGCGGTTGCCACCGCTGAGCGCAACATCGCCAGAAACGTTACTCCCCAGCTGGCCATCGAGGTCATGCTGTTCGATATCAGGAAGGCACTGAAATGCCGTTAGTCGTACCCGTTAAGTTTACCTACGCCTCGCGCGACCTGTGGTTCGACCCGCAGGATCTGGATATCCTCGAGGCCGATTATGCCATTTGCTCCACCGAGCGCGGAACCGAGATCGGCCTGGTCACGGCCGATCCCTTCGAGGTGCCGCAAGACGAGATTGGCCAGCCGCTCAAGCCCGTGTTGCGCGTAGCGAGCGACATCGACCTGCAGCTTGCCGACGACCTGGCTATCCAGGGTGACGAGGCCATGGTCGATTTCCGCCGCCTGGTCAAGGAGCTCGACCTCGAGATGAAGCCGGTCGGCGTCGAGTACCTGTTTGGCGGCGAGAAGGCTGTGTTCTACTTTGCGGCCGAGGAGCGCGTCGATTTTCGTCAGCTCGTCAAGGACCTGTCCTCGACGCTGCACATTCGCGTCGACATGCGCCAGATTGGCGTGCGTGACGAGACCCGCCTGGTGGGCGGCTATGCCCAGTGCGGCCAGGAGCTCTGCTGCACACGCTTTGGCGGACAGTTTGAGCCGGTTTCGATCCGCATGGCAAAAGAGCAGGACCTGCCGCTCAATTCGTCCAAAATTAGCGGCGTCTGCGGCCGCCTGATGTGCTGCCTGCGCTACGAGTTTGAGGCGTACAAGGACTTTAAGAGCCGCGCGCCCAAAAAGAAGACGCTTATCGACACGCCGCTTGGCAAGGCGCGCATCCAGGAATATGACACGCCGCGTGAGCAGCTGGTGTTGCGCCTGGAGAACGGCAAAGTCTTTAAGGTCAACCTGGCCGACATGACCTGCTCTGAGGGCTGCAAAAAGAAGGCCGCCGAGCAGGGCTGCAACTGCCGCCCCGACTGCGTGACGCGCGATGTGCTCGAGCGTATCGAGTCGCCCGAGATGCGCCTGGCGCTTATGGAGCTCGACCGCGAGAACGGCGTCGACGTGGGCGATGGCCTGTCGAGCGCCGACCGTCTGGCCGGCACGTCGATGCCCAAGCGCCGTCGTCGCGATGCGGACGCCGATACCCGTACCGGTCAGAGCCAGGGCGAGGGTCGCGGCCGCGGTAAGGGTCGCGGCAAGGCCGAGGCACCCGAGGTTGAGGAGGCTGCCGGTGGACGTCGCCGCCGCAAGCGCTCGGGTTCGGGCGATGCCGGCGAGGCCGCTCCCGCAGGCAAGAATTCCTCCCGCGAGCGCGAGGCCCAGCAGCCTCAGCAGCAAAACCGCGGCGGTGGCATGAATCCCACGCGCCGTCGTCGCCGTCATTTGTCGAGCGAGGAGCGCGAGGACGCCTTCCGCGCCGCAGCCGCTCGCGAAGCCGGTGCCGCCCCCAAGGGTGGTTCGGGTTCCGATACGTCTGCCGACAAGGGTGGCAAGCAGCGCAACGATGACGAGCGCGTCCCGCGTCCGCGTCGTCGCCATTCTTCGGGTACGCAGCAAAAGCCCTCGGTGCCCTCCGTGGCCGATCAGGTCTCGGATGGCGAGGTCAAGGTCACGCGCCGTCGCCCCGGAGATGGCGGAGGGGCGGCCGCCAAGGCCGCGCGCGGTGGCGCTCGTGACGAACGCGAGTCGCGCGAAGATCGTGGTGGCGAGGGTTCGGCCGACCAGGGCCAGAAGCGCCGTCGCCGTCGTCGTTCCCGCAAGCCGCGTCAAGATGGTGGCGAGGGCTCGACCCAAAACTCGTCCGCACCGCAACCGCCCACCGGCGAATAGCGCCCGCAAACGGATTTAACCTGCCCGACCCCAAACGCGTCGGGGTACCATAGCGCTGAATCAACAACCCTCCCTGCGACCGAGCGTAGGGAGGGTTGTGTCGTGAAGAGACATTTGAACGTGTTGAGATGCCTGCAAGGTGCCGGCATCCTACCGTTTGCGGACGAATTGCTACCGTTTGCCGAGCGGGCGGCGCACGAGGCGCTTGAGGCGTTGTCGCCCACGCGATGCGCCGGCTGCGAGCGCTCCGGCGCGCTTATTTGCCAAGACTGCTTGGCGGCGCTTGCGCTCATCGACCCGCGGCATAGCTGCACTCGATGCGGCGCCCCGTTTGGAGACTTGCTGTGCACCGAGTGCTCGGTCGAGGGTACGTCCTCGGCGATGGCCGAAGCGCTCGACCGGTGCCTGGCATGTGCCGTTTACACGCACCCGCTGCCGCGGATCATTAAAGCGTACAA
>CABUWA010000005.1 GCA_902495085.1 uncultured Collinsella sp.
AGCGAGGCCGGGCCCGAGGTGATGCTGCACCCGGAGGCCGAGGCCGCGACGGCCATGGATCCGTCCGCCGCGCTCGCCACCCGGTAGGCGCCGTCGTCGACGGCGCGGGGCAGGGCCGCTATTTTGTAATCAGCTATCAGGTCGTACTTGGCGCTCCATTTGATATTCGATTCTTTGGTGACGTTCGAAGTCGCAGTAAGTTCAACTTTGGTGCCACCGGTCTCCCACTCTCTCCGATTCATCGCATGCGCAACGATCCCGTTCTGAATCCCCGAGATGCTCGGCGGGAAGGACTGGTTGTCGGCGTCAATGTAAAAGCTCTCTTCCTTGGCATCCAAGTGCTGCTGAATGCGGTCGGCATACTTTTCGGCCCATTCATCGGCCTTGCCGTTTCGCACAAAGTAATTGTTGGACAGGTCGGTCGAGCGGTAGGCGTAGCCGTTCTTTTGGTAGTTAGCCGTGTGGTCGGAGTGGGCGATTGCCATGAGTTCGTCGGTTAGGCCAAAGTACAGGTGGCGCTGGTCCAGGTCTCCGTACCAGTTGTCGCTGGTGTCGTCCCAGGTTAGGTCCATCTGGCACCATTTGCCGTCGATCCTTACGGCGTTCCAGGTGTGACCGTTGCCGGTGATGCGGCCGTTGGCGATGCCCGCGGCGTCAAGGAGCTTGGAGTAGATGCGCTGGTAGCTCTCGCAGGTGCCCTGGTGGCGCGTGAGGCCGCTTTCGGCCGAGCACCAGTTAAGGCTGTGGTCGTACTCCAGCTGGTCGAGCGTCCAGTCGTGGAGCCACAGCGCCATGTCGTATTCCGAGCCGTTTGTCTCTTGCCTGCACTGGGCAACGGCGTCGTTGACGATCTGCGTGACGCTCGGGCGGGCGGCGTCGTTTACGGTCACCTCCGCCGTGGTGCGCAGGTAGTAGATTCCCTTGTCGTTTTGGGGGTCGCTTCTGTCGTTGTCCATAAAGTAGAAGTAGATGCGGTATGTGCCCGATGCTGTGAATTCAAAGGTAAAGTCGTGGCCCGTGGTGCCCAGACTGTAGTAGCTGGCCCATGCCGGGCGCGACGGGTCGCAGATGCTTTCATGGCTGCCGCCGTCCCAGTAGGTGGGTACGTCCATGCGCGCCTTGGCCTGGGACGAGCCGTTGGTCTGGGTTACGTGGAAGGTCGTCGCGGTGCCCGCGGGGGCGTCGTTCCACGAGACGGTGAAGGTGACGCCGTTTTGGGTTGCGGTGGCGGAGTGGGCGTAGCCGGTTTGTGACGTGGTGGAGATTTCGGCGGGCGTGCCGTTGGTTTGGGCGCGGAGGGATGGGGTGGGGGTGGTGGTTGCGGCGGTGGTGTCGTCAGCGTTTTCCGTGTTGGCTGCGCTGGTGCCGGTGGATGTTGCGGTGCTGTCCTCTATGGTATCTGCTGTCGCACTTGTGTTGGTGCCGTCTTCGGCCTTGCCTGTGTCGCTGCTCGCGGCGTCGGCTTGCGCCTGCTGCCCGGCTGTTGCCTGAGGTTGGGCGGCATCCGCTATGGCTGCCATGGGCATCGTCGAGCTGACCATGGACGTGCACGCGATCGCGCAGATCAGGTAGTAAAGGGGTCGTTTCATAGCGGAGCCTCTCGGTGAGCAGCCAATAGGGTCCGAAGGCAGCTCCAGGCCAGCACTCCGCACATATTTTGTTGGGGTTTATTTTACGGGAGCCCCAGTCAACATCAACGAACTTTCTGGGGAATGTTGGGGAGGGGAGGGAGCGGACTGGGGATTGGTGTTCATAAGAGACAGGGCCTTGCGTGCAAATAACCTTCTTAGGATTGCTATTGCGATTTAGAAGCCACTCGAAGCGGTTGCGCCTCACACTCGGTACAACACGAGGCGTGCTAGATTATTGGTAGCCATAAACCCTAACGGTCGGGAGGCTGCATGAGGATCTCTAAACTGAAGATT
This sequence comes from uncultured Collinsella sp., assembly GCA_902495085.1. Lineage (GTDB taxonomy): Bacteria > Actinomycetota > Coriobacteriia > Coriobacteriales > Coriobacteriaceae > Collinsella. Next base: position 1,926 of record CABUWA010000005.1, read on the forward strand.
GAGAACTATCGGAATCTCGATGGTGTTGCGATTAGTTTTGACGAGGACGTGACCTATATTGTCGGCGAGAACAATCTCGGCAAAACGAATGTGCTCGACTTGCTCAATACAATCTTCAACCAAGCGATGATCAGCGAAGAAGATTTCGCAGACACCGAAAAGCGATCAGGTGCTGTAGTAACTTTAAAGATGGACGAGGACGAGATCGGAATATCGGGGATCGACATCGATCCTACGACTGGAAACACCATTACCGTCTGCGCCTTTGCTGACGATCCGGATTCTCGAATAGAGTTTGTGGCCGAGGAAAGCGGGGAAAAGATCTCCCCTTCTTTTATGAGATCCGTTCACATGTTCAGGTACTCTACTGCATCTTTCAATAGGGGAGACTTGGCGTTTGACGGTACGCGCGGCGTCGGTAAAGTTCTCTCCAAAGGTATCGCTCTTTACCTGGATAAGGAGGGCAAAGAGGTCTTTGACTTTCTGGATGGGAGCGAGCTCGAAGGTCTGGTTGCAGATCTCGGCGAAATCGTCGGCGACGTCCCGATCCTGTCATCATATGGTGTGAGGCCTGGCGTCGATTCATCGGATGGCGGAACGCTTGGAAGTTTGGTTACCTTGCTTGACAAGAGGGGCGTTCATTTTAAAAAGGCAGGGGTAGGCTTGCAGTACCTCGCTATTGCCTCGCTCTCGATAATCGAGAGCATTATGCGTCTTTCGCCTAAACGCCTTCAAGAGAGCCTTTGCTCAGATGATGATGACAGACGCGTGCTGCATGCCGTTCTGGCTTATGACGAACCCGAAGCCCACCTTCACCCGTATATGCAGAGGCGTCTCTCGAAGAGCTTGCATAGGATTTGCGAAGGGAAGGATGATAGATTCAATGCTCTTCTAAAGGGCTATTTCGGAATTGATTCAATCAAAGCTCAGCTGATCATGGTGACGCATTCGCCTAACATTCTGGCTCGCGGCTATAAGAACATTGTGCGATTCGGGCAGGGCGAAAATTCGCCGAAGGTCATATGCGGTAGGGATATTGACCTGTCCGACAAGGTTGAAAAGCATCTTATGCTGAACTTTGAGTCGATACGAGAGGCCTTTTTCGCGCGGTCGGTTTTGGCTTTTGAGGGGCAGACAGAGTCTGGAGCCATTCCGGTGTTCGCTCGCAACCTTGGGATGGATCTGGATGAGTATGGAGTTGTGCCTATCAGGGCCGGTGGGAAAAAGAACGTTAAACCACTCTGTGAACTTCTGGGTAAGTTCGAGATTCCAAATTATTCAATTGTCGACAGAGATGAGGATGAGCTGCAAGAAACTTCTGAAGACCATATAACGACAACCGAACGGGATTTCGAAGGTGAGGTCGTTGACTCGTTCTTCGCTAGCGATAACCAGGGTGCGTTTATTGCGCTTCTTGAGTCGATTGATCCTTTTCAGAGGGCAACTTGCATCAAGGGGAATAGTAAAGCTTTGAAAAGCGCCTGTGCTGTCTACGGCGTTAACTTGCGGGACTCTGAATACGATTTCCGGGGATCGGAGTTTGACGGGTTATTCGCAGACACGCCCAAATCACGTGCGCTTATGTATGCATGGCTTTCATCGAACAAGGGCGTCGTGTCTGGCGTCGCCCTCGCGGAGGCTCTTGGTGCTAATGGCGTTCCCACATGTTACAAAAGTATTATTCGCAAGGCCGTGGGGCTCGAATGCTGATGAGTCAGACTGACCTGCGGGATAGTGTTAGAGCCAAGATTGAGGCGCGCTGTGGTGGGGATGCGTCGCAGTGCTCCGCGATTTTCTCGCCATCAAAGAGGGTGTTCGTGGAGGCGCCGGCAGGCTACGGGAAGACCACGGTGATGACTGGGCGGGCTTGCTGGCTGCTGGCATCTGGCGAAGTCCATCCGCCAAAAAGGATTTTGGCCCTGACCTTTAGTGTTGCCGCCGCGCGGAGGATGCGTATGGATTTGGGCATCACTATGTCGGCACTTCCTGGTCCCGTGGCCAAGTGTTTTGAGGACAGCGTCATGGCGACCAACTTCCACGGCTTTGCTTGGGCTCTGCTACGCAGATACTGGAAATCGCTCTCGCTCCCAGTGAACGTTGGCGAGCTCTCTATGGTTGATGACAACAGCGTCGTTAGCGAGCTGGTTTCGCGAGGTGGCAGGCTGACCTGGGATGAAAAGAATGCCGTTGACGACTTCCTCCGCTTCATGAGAAACGGTCAGGAAATGGACTTGAGGCGTGTGATGTTTTCCTTTAATAGGATCATCAAGGAAAGGTTTGCATCGAACGGTCTCTTGCCATACTCCGCAATGATTTCCCTTGCAATTGAATTGCTCGCTCATTTTCCCAAGTTAAGGTCCTATCTGTCGGCAGCATATCCTGTTGTGCTTGTCGACGAGGCGCAGGACACGAATGCGTTGTGCTATGTCTTCCTAAAGGGTCTGATTTCTGATGAGTCGGGGATCTGCATGTTCGGCGACCCCATTCAGCGTGTTTATGGTTTTATTGGTGCAATGGAAGGCTTAAAGGCAAAGGCCACTACCGACCTGCGTCTAACGCCGTTGGAACTCGAGCATAACCATAGGTTTTCTGGGAGATCTATCGTCGGAGAGCTCGGTGCTGCGATTCGCTCCAACATGAAGGGCACCATTGCCGGCGGTACGCCCCGACTTCCCATATTTGTTGGCTCTACTCAGCAAGACGAAGCGACTGCCATCGTTTCCAAGGTTACGGCGCTCGCTCAAAGCAGTGGCGGGAGGATTGCGATTCTTGTTCGTAAGCGTGGTGCCCTTGCCGATCTCATTATGGAAGAGCTTGCTAAAGAAGGTATCTCTTACTTCAACGGACTCTTCTCGGATACAAGTCGGGGGTTCATCGAATTCAATGCGTTTGCTTTATCCAGGATTACCGATGCAGTGTCTGGAGAAAAGGGCGTCAGCCGGTCTGCTGCGGACAAAATAATCGACTCCATCTCTGATGAGCTGCTGACTGGCTCCAGGAGATTCGAGTATGGGCGGTCCTATGCCATGCTTCTTGGAGCGCTGCGGAAACATCTTAAAAATGACTGCGTCGCGATGGGACCTTCGGAGCGCTTCGACTATATCGTTAGTATCTTTTCCGAGGGCTCCCTGCGACGTTTCTCCGATTACCTTGATGTGGGCATCTCCATGATGACCGTTCACTCCGCTAAGGGGCTCGAGTGGGACACTGTTTTCATTCCGGGCGTTACGCGTTTCGATTGGCCTGGAGTGATTTGCTCTCGGTGCGAAAGAGCTGGTATATGCTCGCGTTCTGCGTATGGATGCCGGATCGTTGATGCGATGAATATGCCAGACGGGCTTATTGAGGAAATGGGCCTGCTGTACGTCGGCGTCACTCGCGCCCGTAAAGCGGTATATGTCTCCGCTTCTATGCAGCGCAGGACAAATAACGGGAACTATCAGGTTGCTTGCCCCTCTTGCCTAACGTCTCTTCCAGGCATTGAGCCTGTAAGTTGGACGGTCATGGACGGAGAGGGGTGATTTGTGGCGGCATGGAGCGTGCCTACTGTTGGCGCGAGGTCCGGTCAGTGGCCTGGCCGGACCTCGCTGGGTGTGAAGAGGCCGTTCAGTGCGAAATATAGTGACTTAGGGCTTCGGAAAGTTCGTCTCTCAGGTCGCCTTCCAACAAGGAAATTGCACGATCGACATAGATTTTGTTATCAATACCAAAGTAATGGCCAACGCTTGTTGCAAGAGACTTGTCGTTAAATAGCCCGAGAATCTCATTGTAATCTTGCTCTTCAATGGCCTGTTGATATCTGTTGTTAACGTCCTTTTCTATATTCGCAATATCAATTAAGGATGCTATGCCATCGGCAGTCAGCTGCTCATTATCCGAAATAGTTATTCCGGAAAGTGCCCCCTTTACGCCTGCTACGAGCGCTTCCGATGATTGCTTGCTTGCTGAACCTTTCAATTACATATGACTTGAATATCGCGAAACAGCACCGCCGTTATTACGCCTGGGCACCGGGGTCGACATAAGCCCCGGTGACGCTATATTGCTAGCGGTCCATTCTCTATTAAAGGTACCTATGCTCGCACGCTGAGAGCAGCGGTAATATTGCTGCTATGCGTACAGAAAGGGCTGTGTCGTAAAACAGGGAGGGGCTTACGATGGCGAGGATTACCGGTATTACGTGCAACCACGTCAAGGGGATTAATCATCTTGACATACCATGTGATTTTTATCCGAACAAGCCTAACTTTCTTGTAGCACCAAACGGGTCAGGCAAGTCTTCGCTTGCGACGGCGTTCGCATCCCTTAACACCAGGCGACTAAAATTGGCAGACGCGGATCGTTATAACGGGGAGGACTGGGACGACACCTCCTTGTCCGTGACTTTTGCCGATGGCGTGACATTAAGTGCTAATGCTAATTCGAATGAAATTGCGAGTAGGGTAGACGTGCAGGTTGTCCGCTCGGGGCTGTATGCAAATATGACGAACCGCCGGGTGGGGCCAAGGGTTCTTAGCCAAACGAAGATGAGCGTCCAGCAGTGCGTTCTCTACGAGAAAGTGCCAGCTAATGTCCGCTTGAACTATTCAGTCACTGCGGAACGACAGAAGTATGCGTCGGCCTTACGCGGGAGAATGGATAACCTTGCCGAAGCATTCAAGAGCTATGAGTTCCTTAGTGAGCTCCTCAGCTGCGATGCGGTTTTTAAAGTGACTACGGGTCCCCGCTACGCTGCGGCAATTAATAATTTCTTTAAAGGTGTCATTTCGCTCGAAACAGGCATGGGCGGTGATATTACTGAGGCTGAAGTTCTCAGTTACATTTCTTCTGTAAAGCCGCTGATCTCAATTAAGGAAATCCTTGATCGTTGGTATCCCGCGAAGGGGGATATCTCGAACTGCATGAACGCGATACAGGTTAATAGATTTATCGAGAGGAAGCGTAACGAGATAAAGGAGGCCTGTTCATATCTTCGATTCCGCAAGATTAAGGATGATATCAATGAGATGCTCCATTTGCTGAACAGAACCAGGTATGGGGTCGTGGCTAAAGTCAGGAACCATCAGCTCGTCGTTGATTTCCCCGATTGGGATGAGGCCTCTAACGGCGAAATCGATGTACTCCAGCTGTGTGTTGCGCTATTTCGAGCGCGGGCGAGGTTTACTGATAAAGATGACGCTCTATTGCTTATCGATGAGGTCTTCGATTACCTTGACGATGCCAATCTGCTTGTCGCCCAGCACTTCCTGCTGGAGATGATGAAGCAGTTCAAGAATTCCGGGAAGAACCTTTATGTCATCATCTTGACTCATCTTGACCCAGGCCTCTTTAAGAGTTTTCGTTTCAAAAGCTTCCATACCTCATACATTCCTAATTCAGGTGGCGACTCTGTAAATGGGTGTTTGAATAAGCTGCTCGTTGACAGAAATAGGTGTAAGAAGGAACTCTCTGAAATTTATAACTCGGTTTCCTCCCATTACCTTCATTTCTCTGACCGTGACACAGTCTCTGAAGATGTCTTGGATTATATTGCCAAGCAGGGGCTTAAAGGTGAGCTGAAGAGCCCTTCATCGTTTCGGTGTGGTATGGAGGCAAAGCTCGGCGATTATTTCTCTGGAAAGCCCTTTGCTCCATCGGAAGTGTGCTGTGGCGTCAGGTTGGCTGTCGAGAGGCTCAGTTATGAGAAGCTGGCGGCAGATGATAAGCCTGGATTTCTGAAAATTAATACAGGGACCGAGGACAGGCTCCGTTATGCGAGTGAGCATGGAGTTGAGGTGCCAGAGACATTTCACCTGTTGGGCTCCATATACAACAGCTGCATGCATCTCTCCGGGAGGCCAGGGGAAACGGAGCTCGTCCAAAGAGAGCTAGGGAATAACATCATCCGGCACATGATTGAGACGTCGTTGAAGGAATTCGGCTGGGCATAGGCGGTCATTTACGCTCGTCGATGACGGGCGGGCGGCTTTGCAGCCCTTGGACAGTGCCTCTCCAGCATCCTATATGCCTTGCGGTGCTTGGCTGCGGCGTTCGCGGCGACCTTAGCTATTTTGAGATAATGAAAGCGCCTTACTTTGCTTTCTTCGGAAGGACGATGGTTAATGGACGAGCGCATTTCTACTCTTAATACGGTTCAATTGAACAGCAAGAAGCCGTTCGCCGATAATGAGATTGCGCATTTTGAATGGGAAGATACGGGCCTTCTATCTCTACTTATTGATGGTCAGCCGTGTTTACATTACAGGCATTTTCCCGATCGAGATCTTCAAGATGAAGAAAATGATGCAGTTAAAATTGCGAACAGATTAATACGAGCTCATGCTGCGGACAAAGATTTGGCTAAGCTCGAAGCCGTCTTTAGCGAGTCTATAAATTCTTCCCACGGGTACCTGCGGGAAAGACTTTTCGAAATCGAGGCCCAAGTTGTTAAAAACGCCAAAACGTTGAAAGGTCTCTTAATTTATGGCGAGGGCGGTATTGGAAAAACCCGTTTTCTATATGAATTCTGTCGCGGTTTAGAAGTAAAGAATCGACCATTTTTAGGTTGTTTCAACCAGGGCGCTTTTGTCGAATTGAAAAACATTGGATCGCAGGCCTTTAAGAATCTAGTTCAAGATGGCTGCACGTTAATTGTTGATGCTTGCAATGAGCTTGACGATGATGTTTTCGATTTCGCGATGGAGCTAATTAAAGAAACTTTGAAGGCTCAAAATAGCAACGTAGTAGTTAGCACGCGTTCCGAATCTCCGACTTCTCGTCTGCGTGAATTGCAAGCAGCTGTTCCGTACTCAATTGAGTTTGAGGGCGTAAATCCCTATCGAGTTTACGATGCTCTCTCCGAGTGTTCTGATGAGTTGATTGTTCAATTTCAGGACATGCTATTCTCTCGAAACCCAAGAAATCTAAATGCCGTAATTAAGAAAATTAAAGCGATCAACGATGGAGTCGGACCTAATACGGCGGCAGCGCAAAGAAGCTCTCTAGTTGAAAGCAGTATTAAAGACGCCTTAACACGCGACAGGTGGACGGAAACATAATTAATTTGCAAATGCCTGTTAAGTTCCAACTCACTGAGTTTCAGCAAACTCGATGCTGATTCTTTTTTAGGCTACGACTCGTCCCAATACCTAACTGAAATGGTTGAGCAGGGGTTTATTCAGTCATTTAATTATGAAGGGATTAGATATGCATTTACAAGTGAGTCGCAGATTCGTTTTGTGATTGCACGATCATTAAATGACGAACTCGACCAAATTGACGAGGCGGATTTAGATGAAGGCAAATTAGCAGAGTATGTCGCAAAAATAACCGCGAGTAAGTGCAGTTTCGTAAATGATTACGAGGTTGTTCAGGTTTGCGTAGATAGATATTTGAGTCGTGGACCTTCTTTTTTGGCCAAGCTGCTTAAAGCACTTGAAGACAATGGACAGGAAATTGATTTGGTGAGGCTGTTTACCCAAACCATCTTTCCTGCCGACTGGGATTTTGAATCGTTTAATGCCAAATGTTGCGTGGATACGGACTGGGCTTTTTTGAATTTTGCTGGACTCGCTAATAGTCCTTTTAATTTGACCCACTGTATTCAGTGCTATCTGTTTGAAAAACCGTCTACTGTTGATGCTATTTTTCGGAAGGCATGGGATGAATTCACTCTTCATCCTTTAATCTCTCGCCTCCAGAACATTACGGATTACGTGTCACATACAGGTAGGGTGCTTGGCGGAGCTAAAGATGAATGGGTATGGCTTTCTATCTGGTGCTCCTTTGCATCGAATATGAAGCTGCGCGCCTTGAGTCAGCGCTTGATGTTCTTTTTGGCTGATTCTGACCCATCAGTGGCAGATTTCCTTATTGAGGAATGGCCTGACGTGCATGATGTATATGCTCGCAGAGCAATCGCCAAGACTTTGGCGCATTTGAGCATTGAGACTCGATGCGGTGATGCCGTTGAGGGTTTTCTTGATAGGGTGGTTGACGATCCTGAGATTACGGACTCAATCGTTATCTCTTATTTGTGTAAGACATCTGGGGGCAAGTTCTCTCCGGTAGATTTTTCAGCTAAAAATTACCACCTTGCTTTTCGTGATATTAAGCCATCGAAAAAGGATATCGATTGCTTTATTAAGCAAGTCAATAGAATTGACTTGCATTTAAAAGGTTACCTCCCACTCAATGTTTACACGCTAGGAGATGGGCTCGATTTTGGCTACTCGGCTAGATTTATTAGTGCGGATACCAGCTCTGTTGCGGACTGGAACCGATCGTTAAGCGCTTTGTTAAAGTGTCCACAGGAAGGCGATTGTAAGGGGCTGGTTGTAAGGCATGATGATTTTGACGAAGTGTTGCCAGTAAATTTTGATATTCGGCCCCTAGATAAAAAGGTTCTGTTGGATTGCGCAGTTGTCCTCGCCGATAAATGGCTGCATGTCTATGGCGGCACTCTGGATGAGTTGCTTGGAACTTTCGTATCCGTAGACACTAGGGCTCCCAGTCTGATAAATCCTAATTTTAAACCGTTTGATCTGGCAATTCATGAGTTGCTCGGCTCTCTATCGGCGAATTATTACATTGACGAAATAGTGCTGGGCGGTGAGGGATTCAACACCGTTGGATTCGCTCAATATGACGAGACTGCCGAGCAAGAACCTGGCGTTATCCACACTTGCTCCGCTTCTGCCGACATGAGAATAGATACTGCAAAAGCTAAGATTGAGAGACGGTTGGTGTCTCCTCTCGATAAAGAGCGCACTTGGTTTAACGATACTGGAGAGGCACTTATTGAGATAAAGGGACTCATCGAGTCCCTTCGATTGGGAAAAGCCGAATGGATTCCGCTTGCCTTTTCTGTTAAGAAGAGAGTCCATAGCGATAACGAGCTCCAATGCTCGAATGAAATTATCGTTTCAATAGCAATTAATAGCGAGAAACACATTAGTGGATGCACGGATGATAGGTATTTAACTATTGAGCACGCTTCATATAAGGGCAACACAAGGGACTTCCGAAAAGCTCATGGGAGTAACTGCGTGGATCTTGAGGCTCCAGACCGTCGCAGTGTCTCTGTTGAGCGAAATAATATACTGCTCCCTCCTCCTACCCTTGTAGATATGCTGGACCTATCGTTTAATCCACGGAACGCTTGTTTTGAACGTGATGACGAGGCGGTCATTCTTTGCGACGGTAATCCGGGAAATTACTATGAGGAGCCTGTTCATAATTTAATACTCATCCGTCGGGATGAGCTAGAAAAGGTGGCTCAGACTGCTGATCTTAGGTATTTCGCTTTCACAGAAAGATATCAAGAAGAGTTTGGCTATGACAATGCCTGCGATCGCCACTGGGAGCTTGACCTGACTGGGAACGAGTTGGCCTCATATCCAAATAATGGCGGGAGAAATAATTCGCAGGCCAATCAAGCTTGCTTTGAGTGCCGATTCTCGTCTACCAATAGGGAGCTTGAGAGCGAGGAGAATGCCGCGAAGATACAGAAGATAATAGATAGCCTGCTAGGGGAGTACGGTTCTGATTCTTTTGCTGTCTGATGGGCTTAAGCAATTAGGGGGCCATGGGCCAGATAGCGGCGTGCGTTGATGTAGGCGCAGGAAGTGGGTTCAAAGCAAGCGGAAGGCATCAAAGCGATTTCGCTCTTTGCTGGTTTGCTACTGCATGCGGGGATAGAAAATGGAAGAATATGATTCTGAATTCGAAGGGTTTTATTGATGATTGAACCGCTAATTGAGAATGAGTTGGGAATCGAACTTCCAGTCCGGACCGCCTCGCGGTTCAACTTTCTGTCCGTACCCCCTATAGACTGTTCTATTTCACGTATGGTCGCTCCTTACTCGTGAATGCGTAGTAATCCTTAAGCTCATATCCTTCGTTTATCCAGATTGTTGTCAGCTAGGTTATCCAGCTCGTTTTCATTCAGGCTATCCAGTGAGTTGGCGTAAATGCGATTCGAAGATAATGAATCAACGGCATGAGATCCCTCTGTTCTATCGGGATTCTCATTGCGTTCCATAAAAATCTAGTTAGTCTATCTTTTAATATATATTCTTATTCCTTCAGTGGCAGAGAACGCTTCCGCCTGCATTGCTGTCCTGTTGCCTTTAGATGACGTATTGCGCCGTGCTGCTGTCTTTGATCTTTAAATTAAGCGGTAGCCAGGCTTTTGCGCCATTGTGATTTCAGGTCATTGCATTGGCCTGCCCCTAGATGGTCTACAGGCTGAAGGCAACTCTTATGGAGGCTATGATATGTCGGATGTCAAGAAACAGCACTATGTGCCGCGTTTTTATTTGAAGTCGTTTACTAATCAAGATGGCTTTCTTTATGCGGTGAAGCATGAGCCCGATGGGTTGGGACACATATTTAAAACCAAACCCGAAGGCATTTGTTTTGAGAGATATCTTCATGAGGTAAAGAGACGGGCCCCAATACATGGGGAGCGATTTATTGAACAGGGATCTGCTGAAAAGGCACTAAGCAAGATGGAGAATGGCCTTGCGAACAGCTACAGGCGACTCATAAAGCAATTGGATGCCGGCGGGTTTTCTGATACCGATGAGACCTGTGAACTACTCGAACGTCTGATACTTCTGATTTCGTTATTACTCGTTAGAACCCCAAAATATCTTAAGAGAATAAGAAGTAATGCTGCCACCTACGCGGCTGAGTTGGAGTCGGGGGGATTCCTTACCGAGGATGATCGGAAAGAAATGGATGCCGAGGGCTTTGGCGGGGAGTTTGAATCGATTGTAGAACTTGCTATTCAGGATGTTGCATTGTTTAAGTTCTGTGAGGGCGCTCCGCTTCACTCGCTAGTTTCTTCGATGCTTAAAATGGATTGCAGCTTCTTCGTGGCGCCTGAGGGTTCAGAGTTTATAGCTTCGTCGTTGCCCGTCTTTCCTGAGTGGGTGGACATCCAAGATAGTGATCCCTATAGCATCTACTTACCATTGAGTCCTCGTTACGGAGTGGTGTTTAAGCAAAAATCAGAGGATGACCGTCTGGTGAGCATTTCTCACATTGATGGTGCCGCGGTCAATGTGATCAATCACGCGCTTATGCACAGCAATGACTCCTGGGATTTCCTTATCGCAAGAGACCGCGAGTGTTTGGAATTGCTTGTGAGTGAATGACGGGCCCTATGTGACCGTTAGGGCTACTGTCAATTTCTGTCCGCACAGACCAGTATGTTTTTCTCAACCTAATTTCATGGTATCTAGACTTGATATAGATGCGTCAGAGCGTATTTAAGGATTTTAGGCTTACTATAAAATTTAGTATTTAAAACAGACGTTGTAGGGACTATTGAGGGGAGATATCGATGGCTACGGTTAACGTTGTTGCTAACTACATATTGGACTCACTTGGATTTGTCTCTACGATGAAGCTGCAAAAGTTGACGTTCTACTCTCAAGCCTATTCGCTCGTGTATTATGATGCGCCGTTGTTCGAAAGCGATTTTCAGGCATGGGCCAATGGACCAGTCTGCCCCGATCTTTTTGTCCTACATCGTCGTCGATTTATTGTCGGTCCTGGCGATTTGGGCTCATCGAATCAGCCTGTATTGCTCAATCAAAACGAGCGGAAATCAGTTGATGAGGTTCTTTCGGTTTTGAGTGAATATGACGGCGATGAGTTGAGTAAGCTTACTCATGAAGAAGCCCCTTGGAAAAATGCAAGGGGAGGTGTCGAAGACGGGGAGCGTTGCTCCAGTGTCATCTCTAAGGATTCGATAAAAAGTTACTACTCTTCGCCGGCTTGCGAAAACCCTGTCTTTCAAACTGCCTAGGTGGTATCAATGAGGCCTCTCTCCAAAAACATGGCAAAACGGGCCGGTGTCATTCTTCGCGACATCAATGCCCCTGAGGATAAAGTTAAAGAGGCAAATGCCATTGTTTCGGACTGGAGAGAAGCTCATCAGGAAATACTCGATTTCTATCATGACCTTCTAAAAACGACGGCATTGAGTCTTGATTCTGACGCGCTTTGTGTGAGCCGATTAAAGAGGTATGACACAATTATCGGCAAGTTAAAGAGGCCGGGGCTGCACATGAATCTCAACCAGATGCATGATATTGCAGGATGCAGGGCTATCGTTGGCGACAATGACTGCGTGTTTGCTGTTAAGGATTGCCTCGAGGCTGCGCTGAAGAATAATTGCATACCGGGTATCAAGGATTATATTCACCAACCCAAGAAAAATGGATACCGAAGTCTGCATTTGATTTGCCAGCACGATTCTTCGCTGGCGGGCTTAAAGGACTTGTATTGTGAGATACAGATCCGCACCAGGTTGCAACATGAGTGGGCAACCGCCCTTGAGACATACGATGTCGTATGTGGTAGTGCCCTCAAGTTCGACAATGGCTCTTTGGATGAGGCACGCATTTTTGCTTTAATCTCAAATGTATTTGCAATAAAAGAGAATGCCGCCTTAGTGCCCTGTGTGTCAGCAGATCTTAATGAGCTGCGTAGCGAAATAATTGAACTTGACAATAAGCTGAAACTGCTAGATCGTCTTGCGGCATGCTCTGGCTCTGTGAGCGTCGTCGCAACAAGTGGTAACTTTAGCGATAACGCTTATTGTCTGATGTGCGTTGATTACGGGGAGCAAAAGACCGATCTGTTTATTTATGACGATTATGAAGACCTGCGAACTAATGAACTGTATACGAGGCAAGAAGAAATGAAAAAGGATTTGCAAGACGTGCTTCTTGTCAAGGTGTCGTCTCTGAAGGGCCTTCAAGAGGCCTATCCGAGCTACAGTATGGACATCAAGGGATTTCTTAATACGGTTAATGATTTTTTGGGACGTTAGTGTTCGAAGCCGCTGCTACGTTCACGGCAATTATGTCCTTGAATGCGCCGCCGATTCGTGAAATAAGTTAATTGTTCTTTTAATTGGACATTGCCGGACTCTTGTGCGATAGCGAATGGGGCCTTGTCCGATTCTCAAGCTCTTCCCCTGATATCATGACCATAGCGTTCTATTTGCCGACCTTTCTCGGAGATGCCCCATGGTCCAGATTGATCCGATGGAATATCCAAAGTTTTCCGATTATTCATCTCATGCCCAGTCTTCTCCCAATATTCCTGTTGGGAGTGCGGGGATGATCGAGACTCTAAGAACGATTCTGGACGTCTTAAAGCGCGGTCAATCCCTAGATGACACCATTTCAATTGAGGGCTCAACCGCCAAGCTTTCTCTTGGCGGAGCTTGTCTTGCCCTGAGCCCGTGTGGATTGGTTGTTAAGACTCCTGAGGGATACGCTCCTTCTGCAGAAGCGAACCGTTGGATTGACACGGGAGACAACTCCTATCTGGCTGCGTGTCTGGCAAGTCATTGCAGATTCTTTAGCGGCATGATTGATGTGTTGGGCGCGCCAATGACTTCTGGTGAGCTGCGTTTGCTGGCCAATGCCGAGTACGGAATGAGCTGGAGCAAGACGAGCGAGGTTCAGCGCCGTTTAAAATGGGCTCGCGAGCTCGGCCTTGTTGAGTATCGAGAATACGAAGGATGCCGATATGTACGGACCCCTCTAGGTGACCAATGGGTTTCTCAGATCGAAGTGGAGCCCAAGGGCGTCTTGGAGGAGTCTGCTTCCTTAAACTGGACCGAGCCTTCAAATTGGGCCGTCGATCTTGCTATAAATGCTAAACAATCAGATCGCTCGGATTCTATTGGATTTTTCGTTGGCGGGGCATCCGGTTTTATTGATGCCACAGCCGAGCTTCTTTCCATCGTTAAAAACGGTGGTGACGAGTCTGAAATCGTTCGGTTTTCAAACTCGTCCTATAAGCTATCCGAAAGTTCAACCAAGACGGCGATTTCTGCACTTTCAAAATTGGGCTTTGTGCGGCGGTCGTCACTTACTACGTACGAGTTAACTGCAATTGGCGACGCTTGGCTGTCTGAAAAGTCTGCAATTAATTTTGCTTGCTGTTTTCACGCAGCGTTCTCTTGGGTATTTGAGCTTTTGCCGCTTGTTGGTCACAGCGCGTTTGATGTTAGGTCAATCCAGCTGCTTCTATTCGAACGTTTTAACGTCAACATCTCCCATGATGCGCTCAGAAAGCGTCTTAATGTGTTGCTGAAAGCTGGCTTGCTAAAAAAGAGAAGCCAGATGAGTTATCAAGCAACTGAGCACTGCGATTCATTTTTGAGCGGATATGGTTTTAATTTCACCGTTGATTCCATTGGCAAGCAGGGGACGGGACCTGAGCAGCCCGTCGCTACCGATGTCGACAAACTGATTGGAGAGCTTTGGGATGCTTCGCGCGATTCCGGTCATCCCGATCGACTGGAACGAGCTGTGGAGCGGTGTTTTAGTCGCCTTGGGTTTAGAACGACTTTGTTGGGTGGCTCTGGTGACACGGATGTTTTAGCCGTCGCGAATGCTGCTTCGAGATTTTCTTATTCCGTGGTAATTGATGCCAAATCAACCTCTAATGGCGGGGTCTCTGCCTCGCAGGTCGATTTTGACACCCTTGAGCTGCATCGTCGTAAGCACGATGCGTCGTTCATCGCCGTTGTGGGTTCAAGTTTTTCTGAAAAACGAATCTGCGATAGGGCTAAGGAACACGACGTCGCTTTATTCGGAATTAGTGAGTTGGAAAAACTCCTTAAGCTTCAAGAGGAGATTCCTCTCGTCTCTCAAGACTACAAAATTCTCTTCGAGAATTCGGGGTCTATCGATCTTGGTTCATTGGAACCCGCTATTGCTCGCTTTAGGCGAACGACCAAGCTGCTTGATTTGGTGCTCAGGGCGTTGCTTTCTCAAAACGAAGATAAAGAATTTGGCGGCGTGATGTCTAAGCGGGATGTTTACTGGTTCATGAAAAACGGAACGTCCTCGATTGAAGACTTGTCGATCGGTGAGGTTGGAGAAATGCTCGAGTTCCTGTCCTCACCTTTTGTTGGGTGCATTGGTAAGGATAAAGACGGATATTACGCTGTGGGATCTTTCGATGATGCTGCAAAGAGGCTTGTTCTGCTGGCAAAGGCATGTAATGGGTAGCGTTGGCTTGCTCGGGAACTTGGCTGCGTTCATATGGAGGTGCCCGTTCATCAGATTGTCGATATGCGGCTCTTGGGGTGCGAACTTCAGCAGATAGTTGATGTCGTCGTTAAGTATGGCGTGACCTCTCGTTGGTTGACGCGTCTCGGAACGCTCCATGCGTTTCGGGCTGATGGCTGCCAGGATAAGGTCGAATATGGGCGGCTTCTACTGGTTGACGTGACCGTGAACAAACAATTGATATCGATTAAAATTAAATAAATTGCGGTGGAAGCCTTCGGGCGACACCAGAAGAGGGTTGATGCGTCGGTCCTCTTTTTATTTGGATGTAAGATTCGGCCTGTCAAAACTTACATCTCAATTGGGAAAAGGTGAAATTGCGGGTGTTTTTTCTGCTCGCATGTAACTTTACTGATGCTCATTACTTGGCTCTAATTCGCAACGGATTCTTTGCTGATGATTGACCACGACTGTTCATTTCCTTAGAGTGTAAATTGTGATGAGGCCTTGCGACGGTACGTCCGGCTTGGTCCGCGTGAACCGCCGACAGGCGGTTTTCGCGTTTAAGGTGCTGGTCGAGGAAATCTAAAACAGGGGTCTGGTCTGCCGATCTCGGATTTCCCCCGCACTTCCGAAAACTCCTGCCGGAAGTATGCGGCAAATTCCGGAATCCCCGAACACACCGCCTTTGTTGGGTAAAGAAGCAGCAGGTAGAAGCGTTGCCGCTATCCAGTGCGGTCGGCTTGTCTGGAATTTGCCGCATACTTCCGGATTTAGCACAAGCTCGACTGGGTTGTTTATCGATTAGGAGCTGTGGAATCTAGCATAAGCCTTGTTATTTGTATTTAAATAGATACACTTAACTTATAAGTTAAGTGTATCTAGAAATGGGAGGTGGCCTTTGGTTGAAGGATATGAACTTGTCGAATATAGAGACCCCAAGGGCCGACCGTTTTGGGAGCTGACGACTTCTCCCGACAACTCTCAATTTCAGAAGATGATGTCAGACCCTAAACGTAAATTAGCCGCCCGTAAAATGATCGATCAGATTTCAAAAATCTATGATTATGGGTTAAAGGTTGCGAGTGGGACCTCAAAGCTACGATGTATTGATTCTAAGATCGGCCTCTATGAACTAAAAGGGTTTGACGGGGCAAATCGAGAGATGATTTATGCCATATGTCAGGGCGTAGACAAAGTTGTTCTATTGTTTTGGTTTAAAGGACATCAGGGATCAGGAAATATCAGTAAAGAAATCGAGCGGGCCAAGCGATTATCCGTAATAGCACGTCAACTTCTGGAATCTGAGCGTTGACTTATATACTTGGCTTTCGAAACGGAGAACACAATGAATACAGTAGATTTATCTGATTTTTACGCCGAGACAGAAACTAGCGAAACACGCGCTTATGAACACGCGCTGGATATCGAGTTTATTGTTCATCGCGAGATGAAGCATTTGGGTTTAAGCAAAAGCGATTTGGCAAAGCGTATGGGTGTGAGCCTTCAGTCGCTTTCGAAGCTGTTGAATTCTCAGCCCAATATGACGCTGAAGACGATCGCTAGGTTCGAGCTCGCTTTGGGTATCAATATCGTTCCTAAGGTTACCGTTAACTATTCTAAAGAGCTACCGTTTCTCTCGTCCAATGAATCCCTGCGTAAGCAATGGTCTTTTAGGAACGAGCGTCCGTCCTCGCATGTGAATCCCGAGATGATTTCCGGAGGTTTGGCAGCATGAGAGGGGATTTTATTGCTCCGATTCAAGTCGTTCATTTGTTCGTCGTTGACTCCGATTTCCATATCGAGGATTCGCCCTCGGATAACATGGAATTAAAAGTTGACGTTAGCTACCAAGATGTCCACCTTTGGAAAAACGGCAATGACGCTCGCGCAAGTTTAAAGATGTGCGTAATTGGCAGCCTCCTTGACAGAGATGAAGGTGCACAGGAGAAGATGCACGCTGGCGTTACAGTATCCATCTCGGTTTCAGCGCAAATGCCAATGAACTCTCCCGATGACGAGGCGCGTCACTACCTTCTTTCAAATGCTATTTCGATGGCATATGCCCATGCAAAGAGCTATTTGATGGTTGTTACTGGACTTTCGCCCATGGGAGCGCTTACATTGCCTGCCATTCTCCCTGCAGAGCTGTCAGCAGATTGCGATGTGCCTTTTCAGAGCGAATAGCAGCTTCTCAATGAGCCTGGGTCGGACGAGTTGCCACTCCCACATCCTCTAAAAAAGTTCTTAAAACAGCCTTAAAGGCGCTCCAGCTCGCGTTGACAGCGTATAATACGCATGTTTGACTATGACAAAAGTGGATTTTAGGGGAGGGGTGCGCCATGGAAGTGCTGGTTGTTGGCAACACCGCATATGTTGACGATGACTTTTGTGCCAAGGCGTTCCCCGGGGACCATGTCCAGGTTGTCGCCGCGCAGGACACGCGTCGCGACGAGTCGTCGCCCCATGCCTCGTGGAAAGAGCTTCTGCAGCACTTGGATCAGGCCTACGAGTTCGACCGCGTGGTCTACCTGTCTAATTACCTTACCCCGCATATCGATAGCGTGGGCGATATCGAGCTGCTGCGTTCGGTCTTTCGCGCGTGCATGGGTCGCCGGATCCAGCTGTTGTATATAGCAGGGCCCGCAGGTGCCGAGGGTGCCGCCGATGTCGTGGGGCGAACGGGCAAGGGCATTATCGCGCACGCAGCCAACGACCTGTGCCGCTACTACGCTGCTCGCGATGGCGTTCAGACCAAGATCCTGCGCGTGCCCTTCCTGTACACTGCCTCCGCCGCGCTGGAAGATCCGTTTTTGGTGCCGTTGTTCGATGCGTGCTCAACTGGATCGGTCGCTCTACAGGGCGCGCAGAATGCGGCGTTTCCCTTGCTGTGTGCCGAGGAGCTTGCGGTGCTGGTGCGCCGCATCTTCGATAGCTGGGATGGTAACTTTGAGACGCTCGACGTTGCCGATACCTTCCATCACACGGCGGGTGAGGTGGGGGACGCCCTCAAGGCGCTGTTCCCCGGCCTTGCCGTTGCCTATGGCGATTCTGCCGGCTACAACCTGCCCGCCAGCGACGTCGCTCGCGTGCGCTATGGCTGGTTTCAGCGCTACGACTTGCTGCGCGATCTTTCGACCATTCAAGCGCGTTGGGATGCTGGCCGCGCAAAGAAGGTCAACCCCTTGCGCGCCGCCATCGACCGCATCCAGATGCGCTCGCAGCCCATTAAATGCCTGGAGACGGGCGTTGCCTGGGTCCTGTTCGAGGTGCTGGAGCACCTGTTCTCCCAATCGGCCCAGCTCAACGTGCTCGATTATCGCCTGCTCTATGTGGTGCTGATTGGCACGCTGTATGGCTTGGACTTTGGCTTGGTCGCGGCACTGCTGGCTTCGATTGGCCTGGCGGCGAGCTACTTTACCCAGTATGGCTATACCTTCCAGGGTCTCTTTTACGAGCCGTCTAACTGGCTGCCGTTTATTGCGTACTTTGTTGTGGGTGCCGTGTGCGGCTATGTGCAGCTGCGCAACAGCGAAGCCATCAGGGCGGAGCGCGATCAAAACGAGCTCGTGCGCAACCGCAATACGTTCCTTACGCAGCTCTACCACGACGCGATCGAGGACAAGCGCGCGTACAGGCGCCAGATCGTGGGTCGCCACGACAGCTTTGGCAAGATCTTTGCCGTGACACAGGAGCTCGACGTGCTCAACCCGCGCGATATCTATCGCAAGTGCTGCGAGCTTCTGGGCGAGATCCTCGAGAACGATTCGGTGGCAATCTACCATGTTTCGGGTGGGGCATTTGCACGCCTGGTGGCAGCAAGTCCCGCGATTGCCGAAGATGCCGCACGCTCGCTCACGCTTGAGCAGCTTGCACCTCTTTTGGGTGACGGGGGTCGTTCGAACCTGTGGGTGAACCGCGAGCTGACGCCGGGGCTTCCCATGTTTGGATACGCGATCGAGCGCGACGGGGCGCCCGCCGTGTTGATCTTTGTGCGTTGTGCGGCCGAAAACCAAATGACCCTCTATTATCAAAACCTGTTCCGCATCTTGTGCGGCCTGGTCGAAAGCGCGTTGGGCCGTGCCTTTGACTACGAGGCGGTGGCGCAGGATAAACGCTGCGTTGACGGCACTTGCGTGCTCAAGCAGGCTGCCTTTGGCCAAGAGCTCGCGGCTGAGCAGGCGCTCGCAGATAGCAAGATGGGGAGTTATTTGCTCCTGCGCGTGGTACCGGGCATAGAGCCTGTCGGCGAGCTGGTGGGCGCAATTGGGTCGGCAATCCGCGAGAGCGACGCAGCGGGCCTGGTCGACGGCGACGTGCTCTACCTTCTTATGCGCCAGGCAAAGGCGTGCGATCTGCCCATTATCCGCGAGCGCCTGAGCGCAAAGCAGATTGTGGTGGAGCCCGTCGACGGCGAGGACATCGTGGCGCTGCTGCAGCACATCGCTTACACCGGTGACGGTGAGGGGGGTGCCGCTTGATCTCGCTTGTCGTTGCCGCCGTCTTGTTGCTGATTCATACGCTGGTTTGTCTGATGCTGTGGACGCTCATGAAGTTGGGCCTGCTGCCGGTGCGCGGGCATATGCTGGCTGTGATAGTGCTGGTGCCGCTGTGGGGCCCGTTGCTGGTGGTTCTGCTATCGGTCCGCGGCGCGGTGTTTGGCGAGGGGCTGAAAGAGTCTGCGCTGGAGTCGCTGCGCTTCAACGACGACCTGCATCGCAGCATCCTAGTGCACGAACGTGATGCCGATGCGGGCGTAGTGCCGCTCGAGGAGGCGCTCATCGTCAACGACTCGGCAGAACGGCGCCGCCTAATGCTCTCCATGCTCACCGAGGAGCCCGACGCGTACCTGGCGCAGCTGCAGGCGGCTAAGCTTAACGACGACGTTGAGGTGGCGCACTATGCCGCGACGGCGGTGGCGCAGATCTCCAAGGAGTCCGACCTTAAGCTACAGCAGCTGGAGCGTGCCTTTAAGACGGACCCGAGCGCGGAAAACCTCAACGAATACTGTGATTTTCTTGGTGAATACTTGGACTCGGGCTTGGCCGAGGGGCGCGTGGCTCAGATTCAGCGCCAACAGTACGCGCGCCTGCTCGCGCGTCGCTGCGAGCGCGAGGACGTCCTTGAGCTGCGCATTCGATATGCGACGGCGCTGGCCGATGTCGGACAGATCGACGAAGCGCAGGCCGTGACCGACCAGCTGGTGCTCGACGTGCCCGAGGAGCAGGAGGTTTGGATGCTTTGCCTGCGCCTGGCCGTGATGCGCCGCGACGGTGACGAGGTCCACTGTGTGATCGATGCGATTGACAAGCAACATGTGTATTTGAGCGCCGACAACCGCGAAAAGTTGGCGTTTTGGCGCGACGGGGAGGAGGCCAGATGAACGTGGCGCAACATATCCGCGACCGTGCAGGCCGCTTTCGTTGGATGGGACTCCTCGTGGTGTGGGCGGTCTTTATTGCTATGGCCGCCGTGTTGCTGGTGGAGCGTGCCGGCGTGCGGTACAGCGCTGGACAGCACAAGCTGGGCATGCTCGCCGCCAACGACGCGGTGCCGGCCTCCTCGGCAATTTTTGGCCAAAAGCCCACGTGCCTGGTCATTACCGATTCCGATCAAGCTGGCGTCGAGGACGTAAAGGAACAGTTCGACCAGATCCTGCTCGACATGAAGATCGCGCACCGCGACGTGGACCTTGCCCTGGATGGTGCGGATGCCATTCCCTCGCTGACCTCCTTCGATCGCGTGATTTTGATCATGCCGTCGCTCGATGGGCTCGGTACGCACCTGAGCGACATTATGAGTTGGGTGAGTGCCGGCGGTTCGCTTATGCTCGCCATGCCGCCGGATAACTCGAGCTATCTGCAAGTGATTGCCTCCAAGCTTGGCATTGAATCGGCCGGATATGACTATGTAAAAGCCGAAAGCATTGTGCCGAGTGAGGACTTTATGCTGGGCGGGGGAGAGCGCTACGAGCTCTCGGACCCCTTTGATTCGTCGCTTTCGGTATCGCTGCGCGAGACGGCTCGTGTGTGGGCTATGACCGGCGATGCGGGCGCTCCGCTCATTTGGTCGAATGATTGCGGTGGCGGGCGCACCGTGGTGTGCAATATCGGTATCTACGACAAGGTCATGCGCGGTTTTTACGCCGCGGCGATCAGCCTGTTGGGCGATGCCACGGCCTACCCCGTCATCAACAGCGCTGTTTTCTATCTGGACGACTTTCCCAGCCCCGTGCCCTCGGGCGACGGTACCTACATCAAGCGCGACTACGGGCTTTCCATCGCCGACTTTTATGCCAAGGTCTGGTGGCCCGATCTGCAAAAGCTCGCACAAAAATACGGCATTCGCTATACCGGCGTGATGATCGAAAACTACGAGGACGCGGTCAACCAGACCGAGCCCGCGCGCCAGGCCGATACCACACAGTTCCGCTACTTTGGCGGCATGCTGCTGCAGATGGGCGGCGAGTTGGGCTTTCATGGCTATAACCATCAGCCGCTGGCGCTCTGGGACACCGACTATGGCACACTGTACGACTACAAGACATGGAAGAACAAGGAAACACTCGTCGCATCGCTCAACGAGCTTATCGCCTTCCAAGACGAGGTGCTGTCCAATGCACACGGCTCGGTCTACGTGCCGCCGTCAAACATCCTTTCGACCCGCGCCCGCAAGATAATTGGCGAGGACGTGCCGCGCATCAAGACCATTGCCAGTACGTACTTTGAGGACGGAACCGACCTGCCCTACGTGCAGGAATTTGGCGTGGCGAGCGATGGTATCGTGGAACAGCCGCGCATCGTTTCGGGCGGCATGGTCGATGACACCTATATGCGTCTGGCCGCGGTGTCCGAGCTCAACATGCACTACGTGAGTACCCACTTTATGCATCCCGATGACCTGCTGGATCCCGATCGCGGCGCCAAGGAGGGCTGGGAAGTCTATAAGGGCGGCCTGGTCAACTATCTGGACTGGCTTGCTACGTCCGCTCCCGACCTGCGCTACCAGACGGGTTCGGAATGCTCGGGTGCCATCCAGCGTTTTTCCTCCGTGACGGTGAGCATGGATACGAGCGACGATGCCTGGACGCTCAGCCTGGGCAACTTCCACGATGAGGCTTGGCTTATGTTCCGCGCCAATAACGGCGAGCCGGGTGCGGTGTCCGGTGGCGAGATTAAACACCTGACGGGCGACCTGTGCCTAGTCAAAGCGACGGAAAAGACCGTGACGATTGAGCGTAAGGAGGGTGGCGACCGATGAGAATCTGCTTGGTGCTCGAGGGCTGCTACCCCTACGTGCACGGCGGTGTGTCCACCTGGATGCACGGCTACATCACGGCCATGCCCGAGCACGAGTTTGTGCTGTGGGTGATTGGCGCCCACGCCGAAGACCGCGGCAAGTTTGTCTACGATCTGCCCGGCAACGTCGTCGAGGTGCACGAGGTGTTCCTGGACGATGCCCTGCGTCTTTCGGGCGAGCAGGAGGAAGTCGACTTCGACGACCGTGAGCGCGAGGCGTTGCGCCGTCTGGTTTCGCTCTCCAATCCGGACTGGGACGTGCTGTTCGACATTTTCCAGCGCCGCCACGTGCATCCGCTCTCATTTTTGCAGAGCCGTACGTTTATGGACATCTTCCGTGACGTGTGCCTAGCCGAGTACCCGTACACGCCTTTCGCCGACGCCTTCCACACTATGCGCTCCATGTTGCTGCCCGTGCTCTACCTGCTGGGTAGCGAGGTGCCGGTAGCCGATGTGTACCACGCCATCTCGACCGGTTACGGCGGTCTGCTCGCCTGCCTGGGCTCAAGCGTTCACCATGCGCCGGTGCTGCTCACCGAGCACGGCATCTATACCCGTGAACGCGAGGAAGAGATCATTCGCGCCGACTGGGTGGTGCCGTCGTTTAAGGACCGCTGGATCCGCTTTTTCTACCTGCTTTCGGAGGAGATCTACCGTCGTGCCTTTCGCGTGACGAGCCTGTTTCACAACGCCCGCAAGACGCAGATCGATATGGGCTGCGATGCGGACAAATGCCTGGTCATCCCCAACGGCATCCAGTTCGACCGCTTTAAGGGCATACCCTTAAAGCCCGATGACGGCTGGGTGGACATTGGCGCTGTGGTACGCCTGGCGCCCATCAAGGACGTCAAGACCATGATCTATGCCTTCTTTGAGCTGCACGAGCGCCTGCCCAAGGTGCGCCTGCACATTATGGGCGGCGTGGACGACGAGGAGTATGGCGCCGAGTGCCACGCGCTGGTTGATACCCTGGGCGTGCGCGATCTGATCTTTACCGGCCGTGTCAACGTGGTCGAGTACATGGAAAAGCTGGACTTTACCATTTTGACGAGCATCTCCGAGGGCCAGCCGCTGAGCGTGCTGGAGTCGCTCGCCGCGCGTCGTCCCTGCGTGACGACCGAGGTGGGCTGCTGCCGCGAGCTACTCGAAGGCGCCCCGGGCGACGACTTTGGCGTGGCAGGTTTTGTGACGCCGCCCATGTATCGCAAGGGCTTGGCCGATGCCATGGAGCGCATGTGCGCAAGCCGCGCCCGCCGTATCGAGATGGGGGAGCGCGGCCAGCGTCGCGTCGCCACGTACTTTTTGCACGAGCAGATGCTCGCCAACTATCGCGCGCTGTACGACGAGACGGCGCGTGCGTTTGACCTGCCCAGAGAGGGGGAGTAGCCAGTGGCCGGAATCGGTTTTGAGCTCAAGCGCCTGTTTAGGCGCAAGGGCCTGTTTGCCACGATGCGCGCCTATGGCTACGCCGGCATTGTGTGCACGGGTCCCATGCTGCTGGGCGTGCTGCTCCAGGTGGGTATCTTGGTGCTGTGCGGTCTGTGGGGCGTGGGCCGTTCCAACCAGGATCTGCTGGTGTGCATGGTGACCTATACGCTGCTGGCGTCGCTTACGCTCACGAGCTTTTTCTCCATGCCGGTCACGCGCTTTTTGGCGGACATGCTCTTTGCCGAGCGCGAAGAAGAGATTCTGCCCTCGTTTTGGGGATCCAACGCCATCATGCTCGTTGCGGGGACGGTGCTCTACGGCGTCTTTTTGCTGTTCTCGGGCGCCACGCCGCTGCAGGGGCTGCTGTGCCTGTGGCTGTTCAACATTATGATCGTCAACTGGAACGGCATGAGCTATCTCACGGCCATCAAGGACTACCGCGGTATCCTGTGCAGTTTTGCGGCCGCCATTGGCATGGCGTGCCTGTGCGCCCTGGCCGCGCTGGCGCTGGGGCTGCCGCCGGTCGAGGGCCTGTTGGCATCAATCGCCTTGGGCTACGGCGTCATGCTCGCCTGGGATGTGGCGCTGCTGTACCGGTATTTTCCTCAGAGCGACCGCAGCCCCTGGCTCTTTTTGCAGTGGCTCGATCAGTTTATGCCGCTGGCGCTCACGGGCCTTTTTACCAACCTGGGGCTCTTTGCGCACCTGGTGATCATTTGGGCCGGTCCCATTGGCGTGCAGGTCAAGGGCTTGTTTTATGGCGCGCCCTACCACGATGTGCCGGCGCTCATCGCGTTTTTGACCATTCTGGTCACGACCGTCAACTTTGTGGTCTCGGTCGAGGTCAACTTCTATCCGCGCTACCGCGACTACTACAGCCTGTTTAACGACGGCGGCGTTGTGGGCGATATTGTGGTTGCCGAGGAGGAAATGCTCGCCACGCTCAACCGGGAGCTGTGGTTTTGCGCGCTCAAGCAGCTGTTTGTGACCGCGGCCGTCATCTCGCTGGAGACCACGGTGCTCTCGGCCTTGCCGCTGGGCTTTAACAGCCTTATGCACGGATATTTTCGCACGCTGTGCGTGGGCTATGGCCTGTATGCCGTGGGCAATACGGTGATGCTCATCTTGCTGTACTTTACCGACTACAAGGGAGCCGTGCTGGCCTCGGGCCTGTTTGCCGGTGTGGCCGGGCTGGCGACCGCTGTATTGCTGCTTTTGCCGCAGCAGTTTTACGGCTTTGGCTTTTTGTTGGGTGCGGCGGTGTTTTTTATCGTGGCGCTGCTGCGACTCGACACCTATACTGCCAACTTGCCGTATCGTATCCTGAGCCAGCAGCCCATGGTGGCGACCGACAAGACGGGTCGCTTTACACAACTGGGCCGCTTGCTCGACCGTGCCGAGCAGCGCTATGAGGAAGCTCGCCATAAGGGTGAGCCGCATGGCGCTTTTGAGCGCACGGTGGTCCGTGTGTATCGCAACCATTGGGGAGATTCTGATGACCGATAGGATGATGTCGCGCCGTCGCCTGATTGAAGCGGCTGCCGGCGCGCTGCTGCTTTCGGGCTGCTCGGTGCAGGAAGACTCCTCGACCAAAAAGGTCAAAAAGCAGGACAAGATTAAAAAGGCCGAGGCCTCGAACGGTACCAAGCACCTGCGCGACAAGGACGAGCTCTACGAGGTCTACGATGATTCGGGCATTGTGACCATGTACCTGACGGTTTCGCGTGGCAACAGCTCCGAGAACACTGATCATAGCTGGGCCGAGATCAATACGTACTCTGTGTATGACTACGCCGACATGGGCGTGGCGCGCTATCAGGTTATGGGCCTGCTGCAGGCGGGCGACGAAGACGGCCCGGTGGCCGGCGAGGTTGGCTATGGCGAGGAAGCGCCCAATGCTACCGTGCAGGTGCGCGGCCAGACGTCGAGCTCCTACACGCAAAAGAATTACAAGGTGGAGCTCAAAAAAGGCAAGGGCACCTGGCGCCAGCAGCGCGCGATTGCTCTTAACAAGCATATGGGCGAGGGTATGCGTTTTCGCAACAAGATGGCCTATGACCTTATCCGTGGGATTCCCCAGATGATGGGCCTGCGCACGCAGTTTGTGCATCTGTGGGTGTGCGACCAGACCGAAAAGTCCAACGATACCTTTGAGGACTACGGCCTGTTTACGCAGGTGGAGCAGCTCAACAAGACGGCGCTTAAGGCGCACGGCTTGGATAAGAACGGGTATCTGTACAAGGTGAACAGCTTCGATTTCTATCGCTACGAGGACACCATTAAGCTTGCCGACGATCCCGACTACAACCAGGCCAACTTCGAGGGCATGCTCGAGATTAAGGGCGATTCGGACCACACCAAGCTCATCGAGATGCTCGATGCGCTCAACGATGAATCGCAAAAGATCGATGACGTGCTCGACGCCTATT
Source organism: uncultured Collinsella sp. (assembly GCA_902495085.1). GTDB lineage: Bacteria > Actinomycetota > Coriobacteriia > Coriobacteriales > Coriobacteriaceae > Collinsella. Next base: position 28,107 of record CABUWA010000005.1, read on the forward strand.
TTGATACCGAGAATCTGGTCTATTGGATGGCGTTTCAGATTCTGACGGGCAACTGCGATACGCAGAACCGTAACTGCTATCTGTACAGCCCGCTCAACTCAAATACCTGGTATTTTTTGGATTGGGATAACGACGGCATGCTGCGTAAGCTTGAGCTGAGCCTGAAGGGGTTCTCGGACTACGCGAGCTGGGAGCGCGGCGTGAGCAACTACTGGGGCAACGTGCTGTTCAACCGCGCGTTGCGCAGCAAGTCGTTCCGCAGCGAACTCGACCGTGCCGTCAAGGACTTGCGCTCGTATTTGACCGAGGCGCGCCTGACCAAGATGATTAAGCATTATCGCGAGGTAACCGAATCGCTGGTCTTTGCTTCGCCCGATATCGACAATCTGCCTGTCACCAAGGATCAATACGAGCAAATCGCCGCGGCGATTCCTTCCGAGATCGAGGAGAACTACAAGGGCTATTGCGAGAGCTATAAAAAGCCCATGCCGTTCTACATTGGCGTGCCGCAGATCGATAATGGGAAGCTGCGCATGAGCTGGGATGCCGCGTACGACTTTAAGGCGCGCGATATTCGCTATACCGTCGAGCTTGCGCGCGACTATGCCATAAGCGACGTGCTTTTTAAGGCCGAGGACGTGCTGCTTCCCGAGGTGACCTGCGATGCGCCCGATACCGGCCAGTATTTTGTGCGCGTGCGCGCCACCAACTCCGACGACTATACGCAAGATGCGTTTGACTATTACGTGACCGACGACGGCAAGCAGTACGGCATGAAGTGTTTTTACGTGCAAGACGGCGGTAAGGTCGTGGAGGACACGTATGAGGAGGGCTAGCGCGCTGCTTGAGCGCCTGGCGGCACCTCCCGCACGCACCACGCAGGAGCGTTATCGCCACGAGCTCAAATATCTCATTAACGAGGGCGAGCACACTGCGCTTGCCTGTCGCATGGCGCCGGTGTTTAAACTGGACAAGCATGCGCAGGCGGGCGGTTACACCATTCGCAGCCTGTACTTTGACGACTACTGTAACTCGGCCTACGAGGAAAAAGACGCCGGTATTCTCATGCGCAAAAAGTATCGCGTGCGCATCTATAACGGCGGCGACAAGGTGATTAAGCTCGAGCGCAAAAAGAAGTACGGTAGCTGGATCTACAAAGAGGACGCGCCGCTCACGCGTGGCGAGTTTGAGCAGATTCTGGCCGGAGACTACGACTTTTTGCTGAGGAGCCCCTATCCGCTCTGCCGCGAGTTCTACATCGAGTGCATCTGCAACATGATGCGCCCACGGACTATCGTGGACTACGAGCGCGAGCCGTGGGTGATGGATGAGGGCACCGTGCGCATTACGTTTGACATGAACGTTCGTGCCGCGGTGGGAAGCTTCGATATCTTTGACGCGACGCTGCCCGCGCTGCCGGTCCTGGAGCCCGGCAAGCTGGTGATGGAGGTCAAGTTTACGGAGTTTTGCCCGCAGTTGGTGCGCGATATGGTGCCGCCGGGCGCGGCCGAGCTTACGGCGGTCTCCAAGTACTGCCTGTGTTACGAAAAGACCGCCTACTTGCGCGGCTTTAACTACTGGGAATCGGATTTTGAGAACCGAGGGGATATTTAGACCATGAGCACCAGGGACTTTTTTAAGAACTCCGTCTTGGAGGCGTTTGGTCAGGTCGACCCTGCCAAGATCGGTCTGTCGCTGCTCGTGGCGCTCGCCATGGGCATCCTGATCTATTACGTGTACAAGCGCTTTTTTACCGGCGTGGTGTATTCGCGTAGCTTTGCCGTGACGCTCGTGGGCATGTGCGTGCTCACCTGCATGGTCACGCTCGCGATCTCGACCAACGTGGTCATCTCGCTCGGTATGGTCGGTGCTCTGTCTATCGTCCGCTATCGTACGGCGGTCAAGGACCCGCTCGACCTGCTGTATCTGTTTTGGGCCATTACCACGGGCATTACGGCAGGTGCCGGCATGTATGCGCTCGTGGGGCTCACGGCAGTGGTGATCGTGGTTATGATCGCCGGCTTTGCGAGCCACCAGGACAAGGCGCGCGTGTACATGATGGTCATCCACTACACGGGCCAGACCACCGGCGACGATATCGTGCGTGCATTTGGGCGCACCAAGTTCACCGTCAAGTCCAAGACCATGCGCGGCGACAAGGTCGAGATGGCCGTCGAGCTGTTCTCGGACGGTGTTGATATGCCCTATGCCGACGCGATTCGCGCGCTCGACGGCGTGGAAGACCTCACGCTCATTCAGTACAACGGCGAGTACCACGGTTAATGTTGGTTCCGGTGTTCTGGTGAACTCCGAATCGTGGGTTTTGTTTTAGAAGGGACGGTGCCGCATGTGCGCACGACAGTTTGAAGCGGACTGGGCTGCAAGGGCTGGTGCGCGTGAGGCGTGTCTTGTTGCGGCCTCGCATGTGCCGGCGGCGCTGTCGCTGTTGGGGATTGTGTGCCCCGGTGACCGCCTGGTGGCCTTTGCGGACGACTTTGCCGATGCGTTTGCGCACGGCTTTTATGCCTGCGACGTGGCTATGGTGGGGGAGCCGTCGGTTGCGGCGTTTGCTGCCGCGTCCGAGAACTTTGATGCTTCGTTTGATGCCGAGGGGCCGCACCTGTGGTGGTTCGTCAACTCCATCGGCGGGTTTGGTCTACGTGTGCCTGACCTTCGCGCTCTGGGCCGCGCGGCTCGTGAGGCCCGCGCGCTGCTTGTGGTGGATAACACCGTGGCGTCGGCTTTAGGCTGCGATCCTCTGCGGCTGGGTGCTGTGCTGTCGCTCGAGGCGCTCGATCGCGTGTGCGCCGGCAAAGCTCCGCGCAAGCTCGTTGCCGCTTCGGTGGCGCGTTCGCAGCTCAAGCGCCATCGTGTGGATGCTGCTGCAGAGTGCGCGCATGCGTTGTTTGCGGGCTGCGGTGCTTTGGCGCTCGACCTTTCTACCGAGGATGCCGACGTGCTAGAGCGCGGACTGGACTCGCTCGATACCCGCATGCAGGCTCACTTCGATCGCGCCCGTGCGCTGGCCGAGTATCTGGCCGCCAACGAGATGGTGCGCAACGTTCGCTATCCCGGGTTGAGCTCGCATCCCGACCATGCGGTTGCAACGGGAATCCTCGAGCACGGCTTTGGTCCGGCAGTTGAGTTTGACCTTATCGAGCTTAGCGCAGGAGAGCTGTTCGACGCTTTGCCGGGGGAGTTTCGCACATCGCCTGCCGGCGGCGCAACAACACGACTTTCGGCCCCACGCGGCAAGCAGAGGAGCACCATCCGCCTCTTCGCCGGCACCGACAACCCACTGGTTGTAGCGTCAACCCTAGACAACGCCCTCCGCAACTAGCTAAATCATCCTCAACTCCATAAGTTGCGGTGAAATATGGATTGATTTACGGCTTTAACCGCATAAACAGTCCCTATTTCACCGCAACTTATGAGAAGGGGTTGTGTAGCTAAATAGCCCCGTCCCAAATGGCTACTCTTTGATGCTGGCGATGAGGTCGTTTGCTTTGGTGGCGATGACGTTGTTGATGTCGGCCTGCAGCTCCTCGTAGACCGCTATGGCTCGCTCGCCGGCGGGGGTGAGGGTGGATCCGCGGGCGCCGTCGCGCTCGATGAGTTTGCAGCCCAGCTGCCCTTCGGCCTCGTTCACAATGCGCCAGGCCTTGGAATACGCCATACCCATGCTCTTGGCGGCGCGGTTGAGCGAGTGCTCGCGGGCAATACCCTGCAGCAGCAAGACGCAGCCGTGTCCAAACACGCCCGGCAGATCCTTGTCGCACGCTTGAATGACCAACTTTGCCGTCGTCTTGTACTCCATGTGCTCCACGTCTCCCCGCTAAAGTGTTTGCTGGGCAAACGCAAAGCCTGCGTCAAACCCTCGTGTGCTCTTCTTAAATCATGCATTGTAGCAGTCAAAGTGCGTTAAGATACTTCCCCAGTATTGGGCGCCCAAGGTTGGGCTGGGTCCTACGAGGCCTGCAGCCGACCGGTCGCATGGAAAAAGGAGAAACATGGCTACGTTCTTTCCCGGTGAGTCCCACACGTTTTCGGAGTATCTGCTGGTCCCTGGTTACTCGTCCTCGCAGTGCATCCCCAACAACGTCTCTCTTAAGACGCCGCTGACCCGCTTTAAGCGCGGTGAGAAGCCGGCAATCACCCTGAACATCCCCATGGTTTCCGCCATCATGCAGTCCGTCTCGGGCGTCGACATGGGTGTCGCGCTCGCTACCGAGGGTGGCCTGTCCTTCATTTACGGTTCCCAGAGCGCCGAGTCCGAGGCCGCTATGGTCAAGGCCGTCAAGGATCACAAGGCTGGCTTCGTTCAGTCCGATTCCACGCTGACCCCCGATATGACCATGGAGCAGGTCATCGAGCTCAAGGATAAGACCGGTCACTCCACCATGCCGGTCACCGACGACGGCACTCCCAAGGGCAAGCTCCTGGGTATCGTCACCAGCCGTGACTATCGTCCCAGCCGCGATGACCACCAGAAGAAGGTCTCCGAGTTCATGACCCCGCGTGAGCAGCTCATCGTGGGCGACAAGAACATTAGCCTCAAGGTTGCCAACGACGTCATCTGGGACAACAAGCTCAACGCCCTGCCCATCGTCGACGACAACGATCACCTCATGGGTATCGTCTTCCGTAAGGACTACGACAGCCACAAGACTAACCCCAATGAGCTGCTCGACGGCGATAAGCGCTACATGGTCGGCGCCGGTATCAACACCCGCGACTATGCCGAGCGCGTGCCGCTGCTCATCGAGGCCGGTGCCGACGTCCTGTGCATCGACTCTTCCGAGGGCTTCAGCGAGTGGCAGAAGCGCACCATCGAGTGGATCCGCGCCAACTACGGCGAGGACGTCAAGGTCGGTGCCGGTAACGTCGTCGACGCCGAGGGCTTCCGCTTCCTGGCCGACTGCGGTGCCGACTTCATCAAGGTCGGTATCGGCGGCGGTTCCATCTGCATTACCCGCGAGACCAAGGGCATCGGCCGTGGCCAGGCCACCGCGCTGATCGACGTCTGCCGCGCTCGCGACGAGTACTACGAGGAGACCGGCGTCTACGTGCCCGTGTGCTCCGACGGCGGTATCGTCTACGACTACCACATGACGCTCGCCCTTGCCATGGGTGCCGACTTTATGATGCTGGGCCGTTACTTCGCCCGCTTCGACGAGAGCCCGACCGAGCGCGTCAATGTGAACGGTCAGTACATGAAGGAGTACTGGGGCGAGGGTTCCGCGCGTGCCCGCAACTGGCAGCGCTACGACCTGGGCGGTGCCGCGAAGCTCAGCTTCGTCGAGGGCGTCGACTCCTACGTCCCGTACGCCGGCTCCCTCAAGGATGGCGTGGGCGGCACGCTTTACAAGGTCAAGTCCACGATGTGCAACTGCGGCGCCCTCTCGATCCCCGAGCTCCAGGAAAAGGCACGCCTGACCCTTGTGAGCTCCACCTCCATCGTCGAAGGCGGCGCCCACGACGTAGTCGTGAAGGATTCTCAGCAGTCCGTATCTTATCGATAAGGTAAGAGCCTCACATAAAGGTTGAGTTTCAACCACGTTATTTAGATAAAGCGAGATGCATGCAAGTCGCAGGCATCTCGCTTGTCGTATTTGCTATCATCATGCGAGTTAACGATGTGGCGGGGCGCTCTTACCTTTGCTCGCTGCAAGTTCCGCACGCAAAGAAGAGCACTAAATGTGCTCTTCGTCTTGCGCAGGACTGTCCGCAGCAGCGAGTAAAGGTAAGAGCGCCCCGCCCCAACCGAGATAACAAAGGAGCTGATATGTGCGATTGCACAGATCATAAGGACGAGATCCCTGCCTACGACGCGCAGGCCATTGAGTCCAAGTGGATGAAGGCCTGGGAGGACTCCAACCTCTTTGCCGTCGACACCGACGACAGCAAGCCCAAGAAGTACGTGCTCGAGATGTTCCCGTATCCGTCGGGCGACCTGCACATGGGCCACGCGCGCAACTATACCATCGGCGATGCCATGGCCCGTCAGGCCCGCATGCGCGGCTACGATGTGCTGCACCCCATCGGCTTCGATGCCTTTGGCCTGCCCGCCGAGAACGCCGCCATCAAGCACAACACGCAGGCTGCCGCCTGGACGTATAAGAACATGGATCAGGCGCTTTCCACGATGAAGCGCATGGGCTTCTCCTACGATCTGGATCGCATGGTCAAGACCTGCAGCCCCGACTATTACCGCTGGGGTCAGTGGATCTTTGAGAAGATGTGGGAAAAGGGCCTGGTCTACCGCAAGAAGAACCCGGTCAACTGGTGCCCCACCTGCAAGACCGTTCTGGCCAACGAACAGGTCACCGAGGGTAAGTGCTGGCGTTGCGGCACCGAGCCCGAGAAGCGCGACCTGGAGCAGTGGTACTTCAAGATTACCGAGTACTCTCAGGAGCTGCTCGACGACCTGGAGAAGCTCCCCGGCTGGCCCGAGCGCGTCAAGCAGATGCAGGCCAACTGGATCGGCCGCTCCGAGGGCGCCGAGGTCGACTTTACCCTGTGCGACCAGGACGGCGAGCCCATCGAGGGCGACGAGGGTAAGATCACCGTCTTCACCACGCGCGCCGATACGCTCTTCGGTGTCTCCTTCTTTGTCCTGGCTCCCGAGTACGCCCGTCTGCACGAGCTCGTCGAGGGCACGGAGTACGAGGAGGCCGTAACCAAGATTGTCGAGGACTCCAAGCATATCTCTGCCGTCGAGCGAGCCCAGGGCACCCTCGAGAAGCACGGTGCCTTTACCGGCCGCTACGTGGTAAACCCCGTCAACGGCGAGAAGGTCCCCGTGTGGGTTGCCGATTATGTCGTGGCCGACTACGGCACCGGCGCCGTCATGGCCGTTCCCTGCGGCGACCAGCGCGACTTTGAGTTCGCCCGTAAGTATGATCTGCCTATTGTGCCGATCATCCTGGATGATGACGACCGTGCTGCTGTCGAGGCCAGCGGCGAGACCATCGATACCTTCCATGCCGAGACCGTCGACTGGGATTGCGCCCACGCTGCCGAGGGCACGCTCGTCCAGTCCGGCAAGTACACCGGCATGCGCGGCGGCAAGCACTCCGAGGGCGAGGCTGCCATCGTGGCCGACCTCGAGGCCATGGGCTGCGGTCGCCGTAAGGTCGAGTTCCGTCTGCGCGACTGGCTCATCAGCCGTCAGCGTTATTGGGGCAACCCCATCCCGGCCATCCACTGCGAGCACTGCGGCATCGTGCCCGTGCCCGAGGACCAGCTGCCGGTGACGCTGCCCGAGAACCTGGACCTGGGTGCCGGCGAGACCCTCGCCGAGTGCAAGGAGTTCTACGAGACCACCTGCCCGGTCTGCGGCCGTCCGGCCAAGCGCGAGACCGATACCATGGACACCTTTACCTGCTCCAGCTGGTATTACCTGCGCTATACCGATCCGCACAACACCGAGCTGCCCTTCTCCCGCGAGGCCGCCGACCGTTGGATGCCCGTCGATAACTACATCGGCGGCATCGAGCACGCCATTCTGCACCTGCTCTACAGTCGCTTCTTTACCAAGGCACTGCGCGACCTGGGCCTGCTGAGCGTTGACGAGCCCTTCACCAACCTGCTGTGCCAGGGCATGGTCAAGGACGAGAACGGCGACACCATGTCCAAGTCCAAGGGCAACGTCGTGCCCCCGAGCTCGGTCATCGAGCCCTACGGCGCCGACACCATGCGTCTGGCGATCCTGTTTATTGCCCCGCCCGAAAAGGACTTCGACTGGGATCCCAAGGCCGTCGAGGGCGCTAACCGGTTCATTAAGCGCGCCTGGCGTATCGTGTGGCAGCTCGTCCAGTCCGGCGACGCCAACGTGGCCTTTGACAAGTCCGCGCTCGACGAGGTCGCGATGAAGCTCTATCGCGAGCGTCACCGCACCATCGCCAAGTGCACCGAGGACTTCGACCGCGGCCAGTTCAACACCGCGATCTCGGCCGTCATGGAGCTCGTCAACGCGGCGAGCGCCTACCTCAACGCCACCGAGGGCGCTGCCCGCGACAAGGCCCTGTGCTACGGCGTGGCCAAGGACATCGTGAGCGTCCTTGCCCCCATCTGCCCGTTCTGGGCCGACGAGTTGTGGCACGAGGCGCTCGGCTGTGAGGGCAATGCCTACACCGCCGCCTGGCCCGAGTTCGACCTGGCCGAGTCCATCGAAGACACGGTGCAGATCGTCGTACAGGTGCTCGGCAAGGTCCGTGGCCGCATCGACGTCGCCCGCGACGCCTCAAACGAGGAGATGCAGGCTGCCGCCGAGGAAGCCGTTGCCAAGTGGCTTGAGGGCAAGACGGTCGTCAAGGCCATCTGCGTGCCTGGCAAGCTGGTCAACCTGGTGGTCAAGTAATCACTGCGAGCATAACTGACGTGCTATAGGCGAGGGGCGATCCGGCTGGGTCGTCCCTCGTTTTTCATGCACCTGTCCTGGTGCCTACGGTTAATTGTTCTATTCTTGTGGAGAACCTGTGCTCACGCTGACCTGCGGGTTTGTGTTGTGGTTGCACGTTTGTGCAGGTATTGGTATAGTTTGCTTGCAAATGAAGTTGTAATTGAAAGAAGTGGGGTTTCGGCCCCGCTTCTTTTTTGTATGGATGGAGGTGCCGCAATGGTCAAGACCAAGACCGAGCAG
>CABUWA010000006.1 GCA_902495085.1 uncultured Collinsella sp.
AGCTCCTTTACGCGACGGCGGAACTCCTTGCCCTTCATCTCCAGGCCGGGGCGGCCGGCGATGCTGGCGCGCAAAAAGCTCGACAGCGGCACGCCCGGGATCTCGACCGGGGCCTGGAAACTCAAGAACAGGCCGGCGCGCGAACGCTTGTCGGTGGTGAGCTCGGTGATGTCCTGGCCGTCAAAGACAATGCGGCCTTCCTGCACGGTGTAGACGGGGTCGCCCATGACCAGGTGGCCGAGGGTGGACTTGCCGGCGCCGTTGGGACCCATCAACACGTGGGTCTCGCCGGCGGCGACGTTGAGGTTGACGTTGTGGAGGATGGCCTTCTCGTCCACGGAGGCGGTCAGACCTTCGATGGAAAGCAGCGGATTTGCGCTCATGCTGTCCCTCTCTGTATATGGTGTACTCATAGGTGTACTAAACCCTAGGAATCTTCTCGGAATAAAGTTACTATGGGTTCGGCGTTAGTCAAGGGAAAACCCGACTAATCCACTCGACTTTTCAAATTCTGGGACAAAATAACCTGTTGTGTTTGTCCCACTTACTTTAAATTTGGGACAAACAAACCTGGTTATGTTGTCCCAGATGCGATGGGAGGGTAGGTATGCTCATTTCTTCCAAAGGCCGCTATGCCCTCCGGCTAATGATCTATATCGCGGCGCTGGGCGACGCCGAGGGCAAGATTGCCCTGCGCGAGGTCGCTGACCGCGAGCGTATCTCGCAAAAGTATTTGGAGCAGCTGGTGCGTCCGCTTATGAAGGCGGGCCTGCTTAAGAGCGTGCGCGGCAAGGGCGGCGGCTACATGATGGCCAAGGACCCGGCCGAGGTGCGTGCTGGCGACATCCTGCGCGCCGTCGAGGGCAGCACGGCTCCAGTGGCGTGCGACGGCATCGACAACAGCTGCACTCGCAGCGATCTTTGCTCGACCGTCAAGTTCTGGCGCGGTCTGGACGACGTAATCGAAAAGTACGTCGACGGTGTGACGTTGGCCGACCTAGCCGCCGTCCCCGAAATCAACTTTGACATTAAGCTGTAGGTTGAGCACAATTCCTTAAGATTTCGCGGAGGGTTGTTGCCGTTTACCGAGGGGTTGTTGTGTAACAACGGGCGAGCTGCAATACTTATTTTTATCTTTGCAAACTGAACTTTAACTACACCAATGCAGGGAGGATCTTATGCAGCCCAAGCATTCTGCTATTGTCGCGGGCCTGACGCTGGCGCTTTCGTTTGGCGCCGTTTCCGCGCCGGCACCCGCCGCTGCCGAGGAGCCCATGCCGGGCGTTGCCTCGGATGCCACCGATATCGATAAGGGTCTCTACACCCAGCAGTCCTTCTCGGGCGTGCTGAGGTCGGTCCAGGGCGTTTCGTTTGTCAACGTGACTCCCGAGATGAAGTACTTCACCAAATATGAGAGCCATGGCAACTATAACCAGGGCTTTTCGTATGGTGACGGCTACAACGCGCTGGGCTATTACCAGTTCGACCGTCGTTGGTCGCTCATTCCGTTTATGAAGCAGGTCTACAACTACGATTCTGCCAAGTACGACATGCTCAAGGATGCGATTGATCGCGGCAGCGAGATTTCCACTGCGAGCAATGCCATGTACGAGAACGGCCGGCTTACCGAGTTGGGCCATATCGCTCAGGATGCCTTCCAAGGTGCGTACAACACCGATCCTGTTGAGTTCTCAGCACTTCAAGATGCCTATGCGTACAACTCGTACTATGCGGTGACCGAGGCGTGGCTCAAGAGCGGCCTGGGTATTGATATTTCGGGTCGCGCCGATTGCGTCAAGGGCATGGTGTGGAGCATTACCAACATGTGCGGCACTGGTGGCTGCAGGGACTTTTTCCGCTGGGCGAATCTTTCCAACGATATGTCCGACCGCGAGTTTGTGACGGCGCTCTCCAATAGCGTGGTCAACAATGTCGCCACCAAGTTTTCAAGTCAGCCCCAGTATCATGAGGGCTGGAAGAATCGTTATAAGAATGAGCTGAAGGACTGCTTGGTTTTTATCGCCGAGAATGAGGCTGCCGCTGCGACGCCCGTGCAGCCCGAGCCTGCGCCGGCGCCCTCGCCGACACCTGATTCGAATGACGACTCGAGTGACGATGCCAACGATGACAGGATGGATGCGCCCTCGACCGATGCTGACGGTAATGGTTCTGCTGGTGGTGCCACCAACGACGGCTCTACCTCGAACGGCTCCGATTCGAACGGCTCTGCTGCGGGCGATTCGTCTTCAAGCTCTGCCGGCAATACGGACAGCGCCGCTTCTGGTTCGACCGACGCTGGCACCTCTGGCTCTTCTACCGGCTCGAGCGATTCGTCCGTTGACACCGGCTCTAACAACGGCTCCGGCTCTGACGCAACCCCTGATTCCGATGCTTCCAAGGGCGACTTGAATAAGGCGCCGGACGCTCCCGTTGCTTCGCCGGACAAGAAGCCCTCTTTCTCCGTGCAGCTTGGTTCTACGCTGGGCTCTTCGCTGATGGCTGGCGTCAATAACGGCTCGACCCAGAACAAGGACAACTCTGATCAGGTTTCCACGGAAAAGACCGAGGCCGCAAAGGGCGACTCCAAGGACAAGGCTTCCGAGAAGAACGAATCTGATAAGGGTTCTAGCTCTGAGGAGAAGGACGACAAATCCGCTCAGAAGAAGGACGAGAGCAAGACCGAGGGCGAAAAGAAACAGCCCGAAGACGACGACAAGAGCGGTGCTGACAACCAGGTCCAAGAGCAAAATGACTCCAAAACGGTGACCACCACGACCACGACGGCCACAACGACCAAGTCCTCGGGCGGCAACATGCCCAAGACGGGCGATCTGATTGTGATGGCGAGCCTTGCCAGTGCAAGCTTGGCCACACTGGGCGCTACGTCCATTGTGAGTGGTAAGCATAAACTTGATCAGCAGAAGAAGGCTTCTGGGGAGGACGGCTCGGAGGAGTAGCCTCTCGGTTGCCAGATAACTAAAGAGTTGGGACGGGGTCCGGTGCGAATGCATCGGGCCCCGTTTTGTTGTGCAACGATTAGTTGTGCCCCCTCACACCTCTTGTTGCTACCGTTGCCCGATATGTTTGCACGGCGACATCGGTACGCGCGAGGTGGTCATTACAATTGGCATCGTGTTGCGATTTAGGGGGAACGTTTTGGTGTCTGAACAGGCAAATAATGGTTGTGCTGCCGGCTTTGGCGTGCGTTTGATCGGCCGTGCCGACGATGCGGCTTTGCCCATTGGCATGCACGGCTATGCGGAGGCTCTTGGTTGCTGCACGCTGGTCGACAAGACCATGTTTATTGCCGATGTGTTGGACTGCGACGCGTCCGTTGTGGTGTGCTGTCGACCCGAGGGTTTTGGCAAGAGCATGAACTTGTCGATGCTCAGGGCTTTTCTGGAGCGTCCCGCGGTCGGTCGCGCCGGTCGGAGCTCGTTTGCCGATACTCAGATTTGGTATGCGGACGGCGGGCGTTATCGGGATGAGTACGCTTGCTATCCGGTGATATCGCTGGACTTTTCTGGCGCTGCGAGGCGTGGCGCCGCCATTGCCGACGTCGTGCGCGATGCCCTTTCGGGCGAGTGCGCTCGCTTGCTGGCGCTTTTGGAGGCTCCGGATTTAGCTCGAGATAAGGTGCGTCACATCGAACGTGTCGCGCGTGGCGTGGCGAGCGCGGACGAGGTTGACTCGGTGCTCGGTGTGCTCATAGAGCTGCTGGAGATTGCCTGCGATGAGCAGGTTGTATTGCTCGTTGATGGGTACGATGCGGCATGGCTGGGCCGTGCAAGCGCGAGGGGCGCTTCCGGTGCTGATCCGGCAGGGCTATTCGATCGCGTGCTGTTCGACGCCATTGCCATTGCGCGCGATTCGTTGCGGCTGACGTGTCTGATGGGGGAGTGTCCCGGTCCTGCCGAAGCGGCGCTTTCTTTGCACTGCTGCTCGTATTGTCTGACGACGCCGCTTTCGACCTGGTGTGACCGTTGGTTCGGCTTTTCGGATGCCGAGGTCCAGGCTCTGTTGAATCATGCTGGGCGCGAGGAATACCTAGATGATGCGCGTGAATGGCTCGAGGGATATCGGTTTGGCAGGGCCTATTGCTCGAGTCCAGCGCGTGTGATCGGTTTTCTGGGCCGAGGCTGCACGGCGCCTGTGCGCGCCGATCTGTATGGGTATGCGGATTGCCTGAGTAGGGTAGTTGCCAGGTGGAATCTCGACCGCCTTTCGGTCTTGTTCGATTTGCTCGAGGCCCATGGGTGCGTTGAGGTCCCGCTTTGTTTGGGCGCTGCGGGGCTAGAGGCCTCGCCTGACGATGGCATGTGGACAGCGCTGTATCTGTCCGGTTTTCTCACGACGGATATGGCTGAGGAGCCAGAGCATGGCGATCGCCTCCGTGCTTTGCGATTGCCCAATAACGAGCTTCGCCAGGCCTTGCGTCTAGTGATTATCGAGTGGTTTGAGTGTGCTGCCGAAGACATTCGAGACGTCGATGCGTTTCGCGACGGGTTGTGCCGTGGGGACGAGGATGCGGTGAGGCGGGCGCTAAGCCGCATCCTGGGAGATGCGGGAATCGGTGAGACCGACCCAGATGCGCCGCTTCCATATCATCTGCTCTTGCAGGGGCTCTGCTTTGGCTTGCCAGGCTATGCCAATCCTGCCTCGAGGCGAAAGTGTGGCGCGGGTCGCTGGGACATCCAGGTTTTCCCTACGGGTGCTGTGTTCGACGTAGCAGACACGATTGGCATGCTGGACGAGCGCCCGCTGATAACGATTAACTTGATGTATGACCCCGATGTGGATGCGCTGGGCCTGGAATTGCTGGCCGTGCAGTCGCTACTCGACATAGAGCGCGGCGGCATCGACGAAATCCGTGTACCGCGCCCCGGCGTGGGTCGCATGCGCTGGGGGTTTGGGTTTGATGGGCAGCATGTGGCTACGGTGTGCCAGCGGCTTTAAGCGCTGAGGTGTTTCCGGCTTCCGTTACCTTGGTGGCCTTCATGGGCGGCATGGGCTTCCAGTTGGGATCCTTAACGATCTTGCGGGCGTCCTTCATGCCACGGCGCAGCGCCGGAATGCCGGTCTTAAAGCACTTGTCAACGGCAGCCAAGCGAATGAATTCCTTGCAGAAGGTCGCGGCGTTGCCCAGACGGAACAGCACAGGGTGGTAGTCGCCGTAGATCTGCATGTAGCGTGCCAGATAACCGCGGTTGCGCATGATGTAGTAACGGTTGGTGTCGCTCGTGGAGTTGAGCTGGCGCTTGCCGGCGATATCCCAGTTAGAGACGGCGCGGGCGCGCTTGAGCACCACGTCGGCGACCACGGCGGCGGGGAAGTGTTGGCTGGCTACGTAGCCGTAGCAGGCATCGTCACCGTAGATAAAGAAGCGCGCGTCAGGCAGGCCAATCTTGTCGACCACGCGGCGCGAGAACATGCCGCCCTCAAAGCACAGCTGGTTCATGGCGCGATAGCCCTCGGGGCCTAAGTCCCACTTGGCGACGGGGTTAGGGATGCCGAGCGAAAGGATGAGCTGGTACTGCCAAAAGAAGGCGCCGCCGTCAAAGTCCAGGCGCGAACCTTGGATGACGTCGTAGCGGTCGGTCCACTTGGCCAAGCGTTCGATGCCTTCGGGGATGACGAGCACGTCGTCGTCCATCACCCAGAACCACTGAGCGCCCAGGTCGTAGGCGCACTTGGTGCCGGCGGAGAAGCCGCCCGCACCGCCGCCGTTTTCGAGCTGCGGGGCGTAGATGACACGGTCGGTGCTGCCCTGCGCGTCGGGCTGCTCGGTGTCGATGCCCCACAGGTTGGCCAGGCGCTCGTTGAATGCGATGCACATGGCCTCGGTCTCGCGCGAATTCTCGTTATCGACAATCACGATGCGCCATGGCGTTGCCGTGAGCTCGGTCATGGAGTCGAACAAGTTGGCCAGGAGTTCCTGGCGCTTGTACGTAACGACGACGATGGCGAGCTTGTCGATGGGAGCGGGAAGGGTTGAAGGCATGGGGCAATATATCCTTTCACGCGCGGCGGGCGAGTGCAGCGCGGAAGCTATCGAATACGTCCTTGGGACTGTCCTATTGTAAAGGCTCGGCGCACCTTGACGGCAAGCTTTGAATAAAACGCAGGAACCTGCCACGGCTGTAGCGGCTTTAGGGTCTGACGGCAGCGTGTCTATTGCCGCTTGGGCTTGCGAGCGATAAGGCTTCTAGCTGCGTCGATGGTGAGAAGCGTCAGGGCAAAGACGATGCTAATGACGGTACCCGTGACGATACATATAACTGCCGGGCTGTTTTGGCTGACCAGTTTGTTTGCGAGCAACGTATTGAAGACGGGACGCCACAGGCTACTGGTGAGCGACTGCATCACATAGAAACCGAGCGTGGCGGTCGATAAGGTGACGATGGCACCTGCAGTCCGCGGATTGTCTGAGGCACTGCGTCGGGTTGCCGCAAAGAGCAAGGAGGCGGCAGCGAGAGCAAACGAGACCAGCGAGGTCGATTTGTAGGAGAGGGTTGCCATCGCCGTGAGGTTGCCGGTGAAGGAGAGCTCGCCTTCCAGGATGGTGACGAATGCCAAAACCGCTGCGAGCGACCGCGTGCCTAAGGCGCCCGCCCTGTCCGAATCCATGGCGTCGGTTACGTCGCGGAGCAGCCCGCCGATCAAAAACGCGATTACGTACGTGGCGGCGCTCATGAACTTTTGGAGCCAAGAAAACTCGCCGGCGCTTGTCGCACTCATAGCGGCTAAATTCCCGTTAACAACAAATGCGAGGATGCCAACGGCGATGACCGTCGTCTTGTAGGTTTTCTGGGGGAGTCGACTCTTAGCCAGTCCAAACCATGTCGCCATGAAGACCGTGGCGGCATAGACCCAGATAAACTCAAGGCCTAGCGTGTACCAGTAGTGCGTATTGAGGGTAACATCGGGAATGGGTGAGACGACCGTGGACCACGCGAGCGCCACGAGGCAATAAAACGCAGTGGGCATAATGACCTTGCCAAGGCGCTGCGCCGTCCGTTGCATTTGCGACTTCCACGTTGCTCCACCGTCCCAAGCACGCGCGGCCGAAGCGATGAGAAAATAGCCCGAGATCATAAAGAAGACCTCGTTGGCCCAGCAGCCAAGCAAGTTAATAAAACCGAGCGCGCCGGAATAGGGGAATATCGCAAGTGGGGCATATTCCACGGCGCCGACGCAGACGGCTTGGAAGGTCCACTGAAAGGTGTGGAACACCGCGATGCCGGCGACCGCGACCAAACGCAGCGCTTCGATGGGTATGTTGCGTGCGGCTTTGGGCTGCATGACGTCCTTTCTTATCGGTTTGCCTCTGCGAGCTCCATAGATTATATAAACGCCCGCTAGCGCGCTGACCCTTTGATACCATGAAACGACAGGTATTTCCTAAGGAGCACATTTGTCTACTAACGCCTCTGGCAGCCCTGTTCTGTCGCTGCTTATTCCCATTTACAATGTTCAGCGCTACCTGCGCGAGTGCCTCGATTCCGCCGTGGCGCAGACGCTCAAGGACATCGAGATCATCTGCATCGACGACGGTTCTACCGATAGCTCGCCAGATATCATCCGCGAGTACATGGAGCGCGACCCCCGTGTAAAGATGATCGACAAGGCCAACAGCGGCTACGGCGACTCGATGAACCGCGGCCTGGAGATGGCGCGCGGCGAGTACGTGGGCATCCTTGAGTCCGACGACTTTATGGCGTCCGACGCACTCGAAAAGCTTGTCTCGGCCGCCGATAGCAATAATGCCGACTTTGCGAAGGCGAACTTTGATTTCTACTGGTCTAAGCCCGAGGAGCGCCGTTCGCTGCACGAGATGTTTAGACCTCAAGATTGCGGCAAGCCGGTGCATCCGAGCGATACGACGCAGTTCTTTAAGCAAAAGCCGTCGATTTGGTCGGCCGTGTACCGTCGCGATTTTCTTGAGCGCAACGGCATCAAGTTCTTGCCGACTCCGGGGGCATCCTTTCAGGACACGTCATTCGCCTTTAAGGTGATCGCGTGCGCCGATAAGGCTGTTTACCTGCATGATGCCGTGTTGTCGTATCGCCAGGACAACGAGAATTCCTCGGTCAATTCTTCGGCTAAGGTCTTTTGCGTCAATAACGAGTATGCCGAGATTGAGCGTTGGATTCGAGAGGATTATGCCCACGACCACGCAAGTGATGACGTCGAGCGCATGCTCAAGTTCAATCAGCTCATTAAGTACGATTCGTACATGTGGAACTACGTGCGCCTGGCGCCTAAGTTCTATAAGGAGTTCCTGGTTCAGATGGCCAAGGAGTTCCAAGCGGCCTTGGACGCGGGGGAGTTTTCGCTTGACGACCTCAAGCCGTGGAAGCGCGCAAATCTCGCTGCCATCCTCAAAGATCCTGAGGGCTGGGTCGACGAGCATCCGAGTTTTGCGACGGATGGTGCCTTGGGGCGTGCTAAGTATTACGCCTCGGTTGGAGGCCCAGGCGTAGTTGCTGCCTTCCTCATCGAATCGCTGAGGGGGTAGGTCGACATGGGAGAGACTTTGACCCCCAAAGCGACCATTGTCGTTCCCGTCTACAATTCGTCGCGCTCCATTCAGCGATGCCTCGATTCGCTGTTGGCCCAGTCCGAGCGCTCGATTCAGGTTGTCTGCGTCAACGACGGTTCGACTGATGATTCGTTGAACGCGTTGCGCCAGATCGCGCAGGCCGACGATCGCGTACTGGTGATTGACCAGGAAAACGCGGGCGTCTCGTGTGCTCGAAATGCCGGTATCGATGCCGCCGAGGGCGAGACCGTCTTTTTTGTGGACGCCGACGATTACATCGATGCCCAGACGGTCGAGCGCGTGTTGCATGCCATGGAGTCATCAGATGCCGAGGCCGCCGTTTTTGGCGGCGTCTGTGAACCTGCCGATGCTGCCCCCAAACGCGTCCAGCAACTCATGAGCCCCAAAGCCGGTACCTTCGGCGCCCGCGATCCTCAACTGCTGTTCCATTCGAATGCGCAGCCCTATGCCTGCCGTGCGGCTTTTTCGCGCGAGCTGCTCAATCGCGAAGGCATTCGTTTCGCCCCCGGTTTGGCTTTGGGCGAGGACGTCGTCTTCCAATTTGCGGCTTATGCGCTTGCCCGCAGGACCGTCGTCATGCCGGACAAGTTCTACCACTACGTGATGGAGAGCGAATCGGCGACGCACGAGTTCAACAGTGCCGAGGCGCGCGCCAAAAAGCTCGATGCCCATATGAGGATGCTCGAGGAGGTCTTGGAGGACTGGGCGGCCTACGGTCTTTTGGACCTGTGTCCCGGCGAGCTGATCACTTGGTTTTTGGACCTCATTGTGTTCGACCTGGCGCGCTTGGATGCCGATGACTTCCATCGCGTGGCGGCTTGCGTCAACTTGGACCTCACGACGTTTTTGGGAACGGAGTGGGCGGATATGCCTGCTAAGGGCGCCGTTCGCCGTGTTGCCCGCAAGCTCGTTGCGGCGACCTCGGGCGTTTCGATGGCAGACGCCACGCTGTTCTATCTTTCGACTCGCGGTCTCAAAGCCTGCCTGGAGCGCTTTATCTAATTCCAAACGCTGCCGCCCGCCGCAACTCGGCTGCTAAAATAACCCTGTTACACGCTATTCAACAGGAGGTTCTCTTGCAGAACTCTGATACCCCTAAAGTTTCGCTGCTTGTCCCCATTTGCAATGTCGAGCGCTACCTGCGCGAGTGCCTCGATTCCGCCGTGGCGCAGACGCTCAAGGACATCGAGATCATCTGCATCAACGACGGCTCCACCGATAGCTCGCCAGATATCATCCGCGAGTACATGGAGCGCGACCCCCGTGTAAAGATGATCGACAAAGCTAACAGCGGCTACGGCGACTCGATGAACCGCGGCCTGGAGATGGCGCGCGGTGAGTACGTGGGCATCCTTGAGTCCGACGACTTTATGTTTGAGGATTCGCTCCAAAAGCTGGTCGCCAAGGCCGATGCTGAGCATGCCGATGTCGTTAAGGGCGACTTTTACCTGTACTGGTCTGCGCCCGGCGAGCGCCGTGAGCTGTTTGGAATTATTGACGAGCATATGACGGGCGCCGCGTATCGCCCCGTCGATCGCCCGGGCATCTTCTACCGCAAACCTTCCATTTGGTCGGCTATCTATCGGCGCGAGTTCCTCAACGACAATCAGATTTGGTTCCTTCCCACGCCGGGCGCCTCGTATCAGGACGCAGGCTTTAACTTTAAGGTTTGGGCTTGCGCCGAGCGTGCCGCGTTTATTGCTGACCCAATTTTGTGCTATCGCCAGGATAACGAGAAGAGCTCCGTTAATTCGCCCAACAAGGTGTTTTGCGTGTGCGACGAATATGCCGAGATGCAACGTTTTTTGGACGAGCGTCCCGAGCTCAAGGTTCAGCTCCAGGGCATTTTAATGCGCATGAAGGTCGATACGTACCGTTGGAATGATGAGCGTCTGGTCGATGAGCTGCGTGGGCAGTTTTGGGAGAAGGCTTCCCCCGAGCTCAAGGCCGATTGGGATGCCGGTCGCTTTGACCTGTCGCTTTTCGATCCGCGCGGCGAGACCGACTTGCGCCTGATGGTCAAGTCGGCCCATGCCTATATCGATTCGCGTTTTGACTTTAAGAAGCCGGGCAAGCTCAATACGTTTAAGCACTACTTTAAGATCGGCGGCCTGCCGCTGGTCTGGCGCGTGCTGACGTATCAGCGCGCCTACGGCGATAACCCGCATCCCGATGACGTTTCGGCCGCCCAGTAGGAGTGTGTGACTATGGCTACCCCTAAGATTTCCGTTGTTGTTCCCATCTATAAGGTGGAGGAGTGCCTGGCCTGGTGCCTGGACTCCCTGCTTGCGCAGGACATGCCCGATTGGGAAGGCGTGCTGGTCAACGATGGCTCGCCGGATGGTTCGCGCGACATCGCGGCTGCCTACTGCGAAAAGGATACACGTTTCATGCTGGTCGATAAGCCCAACGGGGGCCTGTCGAGCGCGCGCAATGCGGGCATTGCTGCGTCCACGGCGCCTATCGTCGCGTTTTTGGATTCCGACGACCGGTTTACGCCCGATGCATGCCGCGTGATCGTCGATGCCTTTGGGCGCGAGGACTGCGACGTTTTGACCTTTGGGGCGAATCCGTATCCGCTCGAGGCGGGGTATCCGTGGCTCAACTATGTATTGAGCCCGCGCGATGCGTCGTTTGAGGGCTTTAGCTCCGACTTACTGTTTAAAGAGGCGTCTCGCCCCTTTGCATGGCGCACCGCCTGCAAGCGCGGTTTTTTGCTCAATAACGGGATCGTGTTCGACGAAACCGTCAAGTATGGCGAGGACCAGGTCTTCGATTTTGCCGTGTACGGTCGCTCGCGCAAGACCGCGCTTATTTCGAACAAGCTGTATGACTACCGCGTGGCGCGCAAGGGTTCGCTCATGGACACCATGCGCTACGACGACGAGACACGTCTGCTGGAGCACGTGAAGATTTACTCCGCCGTGCTGGCTGACTGGCAGCGCGACGGTCTCGATGTCCAGCATGCCGATGACCTGGCGTACTTCCTCTGCGATCTGGTGCTGTACGATGCGCTCAGGTTGCTAGGTTCGGACTGTGGCAAGGTGTTTGCTGCCGTTGCCACGGCACTTGCCGGTTCTGCCGTGGGCAGCGATGCTGCGCTTGCACAATGCGCTCCTTCTGTTGCTGCTATGGTGCGTGCGGCGCTTACCAGCAAGGCTCCCAATGCCCGCGAGTGCAAAAAGCTCATGTTCGATTACGACGTCTTGAGGTTTGGGCGCCTGGGTGCCTGCAAACGCATGGCAGCGAACGCCCTTGGAAAGCGAGAAGTGTAGATGAGTATCAAGCGTTTGGCACTTTGCCGCAGCCAGGGCCGTCTTTTTGTGCTGCTTCGTTTTGCCGGTCAGGATGTCGCCGCGCTTATTGAGCGGGAGGGCTCTCAGGCGTTTGCCCATGCGACTACGAGCGGTTCTTGTGTGCCGTCGCTGGTGCTCCCGGTCGATCATGGTCGTGTGCTGGCGCTTTGCCCTTCCGTTTCCGATTACGAGCGCGAGCTCGCTGTCTTGGTGCTTCCGTTTTTGGATGGCTCGTCGATGGATGTTGTTTTTGCATCCGATGGCCAAAGGCTGGGCTCCATTTGTCTCGATAGCCGCGTGGCCAAGCTGGAATCCAAGATTAACTACAAAGCAAAGCCTGCGCTGTGCGCGCTTATCCGCGATGCGCAGCGTGGCGAATGCTGCGGTCGCTACGAGATCGATGCCATTCGCTATTTGCCGGCAGACGCCGGCGCGGTGTGGCGCTATGAGGTTACCTGGGCGGGAGACCCCCAGTGCGCACCCGAGTTTCAGATCTTCGATACGCATATGAATGCCATCGATGTCACCGTGCATGTGTTTGAGTCGCAGGTCGATGTGCCGCAGCAGGACGGATGCCGCGTCAATAAAACGTTTCTGAGCGTTGAGATGCCTCAGGATATACGAGATTTTGTCGCGATTGTGAGCGATCCCACAGAGCAGATCCAGAGCGGGTTTTGCGCCATGGATGGTCGCCTGTACAACGGCATGGTCGACGACAGCTGGAACCGTATGAAGGACGCGCGTGCAGACGACGCAGCTTATCGACGTTGGTTTGAGCAGCATCGCGCAAAGCCGGGCGATTTGGCGTGCCAGTGTGTCACTTCGGTGGCCTTTGCCTATAGACCGCTCGTGAGCATTGTGGTGCCGTGCTACAAGACTGATCGGGTCTACCTGCGCGAGCTGCTGGACTCGGTGCTAGCCCAGAGCTATGACAACTGGGAACTGCTCCTTATGGACGCCTCGCCCGAATGGGACGCGGTGGCCAATCTTGCGGCAGGTGTCAACGACGAGCGGGTTCGTCGTATTGAGCTGCCTGGCAACGGCGGCATTGTGCTCAACACCAACGCAGGTATTGAGCAGGCGATGGGCGACTACATCGCGTTCTTGGACCATGACGACATTCTGGAACCGGACGCGTTATTCCACTATGTTTCCGCGCTGAATAAGGCGGCCGAGGGCGAGCGCCCCCAGGTCCTGTTCTGCGACGAGGACATGTTTCAGAAAACGGGGGAGTGGGGTCAGCCGGTCTTTAAGATGCGGCTCAATGTCGATCTGCTCTATAGCCATAACTGCGTGACGCATTTTCTGATGGTGGAGAAGGCGCTCATCGATCACATTGGCACGTCTCCAGAAGACGTTGCGGGTGCCCAGGATTACGACCTGACGCTTCGCTGCCTTGCAGCCGGCGCGCGGTTTGAGCACGTTGCGCATGTGCTGTATCACTGGCGCGTGCATCCGGGATCGACCGCCGACGGTTCTGCTGATAGCAAGCCGTATGCTATTGAAGCCGGGCGCCTTGCGCTTCAGCGCCACTTTAACGCGCTGGGCATTTGCGGAACGGTCGAGGAGACCGAGACGCCGTTTGTCTACCGCATGCACTATGCGCTGCCGAAGCCTGCGCCGCTGGTGAGCATTGTGATTCCGACCAAGGATCACATTGAGACGCTCGACGCCTGCGTGATGTCGATTGCCCAGAAGGTAACGTATACCAACTACGAGATCGTTTTGGTGGAGAACAACAGCGAAGACCCGGAGACGTTTGCGTATTACGAAACCCTGCCGGAACGCGTGGCTGCGGCATCCGAAGGCAAGGGTATCGCGCGCGTTGTGTACTGGCCGGGTGAGTTCAATTACTCCCAGATCATTAACTTTGGCGTGGAGCATGCCAAGGGCGACTATCTGCTGCTGCTCAACAACGATACCGAGGTCATAAGCCCCGACTTTATCGAAGAGATGATGAGCTATCTGCAGCGTCCCGATGCGGGCGTGGTGGGCGCCAAACTCTACTTTGCCGATCATCTGGTGCAGCATGCCGGCATTTTGGTTGGCGTGCGTGGCGCACTTGCCCATGCCAACCAGGACTTCTCGGCAAAGCGCGAGGGCTATCTTGCCCGCGCTGTGCGCCCCGGTAACTTCAGCGCCGTAACGGGTGCCTGCCAGATGGTCCGACGCGACGTATTTGAGCGGGTCGGCGGCTACAACGAGGAATTCGCCGTCGGTTTTAACGACGCTGACTTTTGCCTGCGCGTGTGGGAGGCCGGCTACCGCACCATCTTTACGCCCTATGCAGAGCTGTACCACTACGAGTTCACCTCGCGCGGCAGGGAAGAGGCCAACGAGGAAAAGCTGCGCCGCTGGAAGCGCGAGCAAGCACTGTTCATGCAGCGCTGGCCGGAGTTTTTCTTGACGGGTGATCCGTGGCTGGGGCCTAACTTATCTGCCGAAAGCGAGTATTTCTCGCTTTCGGCAATCGTTTAACTGCTGTCGAGAGCCGCTAAGGCCACTAAGGGCTATGCCTATTTGGTGCAACTGGTCGGTTGCTCCATTTGGCAGCGCGCCAACTTGCATCTGCTATAGGAAGGAATGTCGATTCTGGTATTCGGGTGAAGGCGCTACGCGATGAAATTCTCCACCAGCGCAACCATCGAGTCCTTCTCGCTTGGGTCGGAGAGGGCGACCATGAGCGTCATCGCCGCCAGCGCATTGCCCTCCACACGGAGTCTCTCTCCGTCTCTGAGAACTCCGTTCTTATCGAGAAAGTGAATGAAGAGCGCCGCTGCAGAGTGCTTGTTGCCATCCAAAAATGGATGGTCTTTTACTACGAGGTAGAGGAGGTTGGCCGCCTTCGCTTGAACGGAGGGATATAGGTCTTGGTCGCCAAAGCCCTGATAGAGGGCGCTGATGATTCCGGCGAACTGGTTGTCCCGCTCTCGTCCGAACAGGGTGGACGACGAGTAGGACGGTAGGCTTCGGACGACTTCGAGGGCTTCGGTATGATCGAGCTCCCAGTTGGGCTCGCTGCCCTGGGGCACCTTCATCCTTCCCGTATCATATTCGTCGAGAAGAGTAAGGCTCGGAAGGTACTTCTGCAGAGTTTCTGCCGCACCGGAGAGTTCCGGCGTGCTTGACCTCTCGAGGACCTTGAAGACCGTTCCGAGCGCCTCGGCCTTTTTTGGTTGATGGAGTAGCCCCGCAGGAGGTGCTGCTTGAGTACGCCATTTGCCCACCGGCGGAAGTATACGCCCTGCTGAGACTTCACGCGATAGCCAACCGAGATGATCATGTCCAGGTTGTAGTGCTCGACCTGACGCTTGACCGTCCTTGTGTCCTCGTTTTGAATTAGTGCAAAAAATGCACTAGTTGGAATGTCGGAAAGCTCTTCTTTGTCAACTTTATGCCGACCGATAACTTACGATTTGAGTCACTTTGAGCGATTATGTGAGATAATGCACAAAACTATTCCCTCGTTGTCCTTTACGATTGGAGCTGCCATGCAGATCAATCCATTTCGTCCAAGTGCCGGGGCCGAACCTCCGCGCATTATCGGCCGAGATCAGGCGGCCATCGACTTCGTGGCGGGTCTTGAAGGCGGCGTGGGCGCACCGGGTAGGCTGATGCGCATTACGGGTCCTAGGGGCTCGGGAAAGACCGTTCTCCTTACCGAGCTTGGGTCCCGAGCGGAGAAGATGGGATGGGCCGTCGTACACGTTTCTGCGGGGTTTGACCTTATCGATGACCTTGTTTATGAGCTAAGTCCTTGTCTTTCGGTCGAGACCATATCCGGCACGGGATCCGTCGCCGTGGCTTCTGCCGACGTCACGGCACGTGTGAAGTCGCCTAATCTTCGTTCGCTTATGAAGGCGGCTGCCCAAGCGCATCGTGGTCTCGTTGTGACGGTGGATGAAGTTCAAGACGCGTCTGTGGAAGACATCCAGCGCATTGCTCTCTCGGTTCAGCACCTGATTCGAGAAAAAGTTGACATCGCCTTCGTGTTTGCGGGACTTCCTATGGGAGTGCTGGATGTGATTAACGGAGAAGCCCTCACGTTCTTGCGAAGGGCTAAAAGCGTTGCTCTTGATGAAATCAACCTTGTCGAGGTAGGCATTTCGCTTCAGGACAGCTTCGCGGCTACGGGTCTTACCCTTCAGGGGGAAGAGCTGTCCCAAACTGCGAGGGCCACTTGTGGGTATGCCTACCTTATTCAGCTGGTGGCTTACTATATTTGGCAGCGTGCGGATCTGCATCGGGGTAAGAGCGTTGTCGTTGATACACAAGATGTTCAGCTTGGAACTGAGATCGCCATGGCGCAATTCTGCGATGCGGTCTACGAGCCCGCTGTTGCGGGCATTAACGAGGGCGCTTTGTCGTATTTGCTAGCTATGGCTCAGGATGAGCAAAGGTCGTCGACAGCTGAGGTTGCCAAGCGTATGGGGAAGACCCCAAAGGAAGTCACGTCCTATCGTAGGACCCTTCTTCAGCGAGAGATCATTCAGAGCCCGGCCCGCGGGTACGTTGAGTTCGCCATCCCGTTTATGCGTGACTACCTAAGGGACAATCAAGCCGAGTTGTTAAATCGCTACTAATCAGATTCGGGGATGAGATGCGTCTCCGGATCTGGTTTTACTTATAATTCAGCAACATGCCGTTGCGGTAGTCGTCCGGCAGCATCCTCAGGTCGTTGATCTGCGCACGGAGAGCTCTCCGTTGTCTGTGTCCGATATCAGCAGCGTGCAGCCTTCTATCTCAAAGCGGGCCGGCCCTCGGCAAGGCCTCCAACTACGTCAACAACTCCACGTCTCGGGGGTCGACCCCACGCTGCGACACCATGGCCGCCATGCTCAACGTCTGCGGCTACGCCCTGGTGGCCGTCCCCCGCGAGGACGTGCCCAAAGCGGCAATACTGATTGATTGCGGAATGGCATCTCAGGGTACAATCGATAATCTATTTGTCCAAATGAAAGGAACCCTATGCAGCTATCTGAGCAGCTTCTGCACACGACGATTCGCATCGAAGCTTCGTTGGCCTCGGGAGGTTGCTCAGTTGGAACGGGTTTCTTTTTCAAGTTCTGCGACGACGGAAAGACCCATGTGCCGGCAATCGTGACCAACAGACACGTGGTCGAGGGTGCTTACGAGTATCGCGTCATCTTTTCGAGATCTGACGAGAACGGAAACCTGCTCAACATAAACGAGCAACTCGCCATGCGGGGCTCCGAGAGCGACTGGATCGCACACCCTGACGAAAGTGTCGACCTGTGCGTCTTACCCATCGGTCCCGCACTGAATGGCTTTATCCGGGCGGGGAAGCATCTGCTTACCATACCGCTCAGCTTGGAGCTTCTGCCGACGGATAAGCAGATTCAAGACATGGGCTGTATAGACGAGGTGACCATGGTCGGATACCCCAACGGCATTTGGGATGAGGCCAACAACCTGCCGATCGTCCGCCGGGGTATCACGGCGACGCCCTATAGGTACGACTATCAGGGGCAGAAAGAGTTCCTGGTTGACATGGCGTGCTACCCGGGATCGAGCGGTTCCCCGGTTTTTCTCTACAACGAGGGTACTTATATGGAGAACGATGCTGTGGTCATGGGCAAGAGGCTCTATCTACTTGGCATCCTTCGAGCTGTGCCCATCAGAACTCTTCTCGGAGACATCACCGTATCCACGATTGCCCACGTGAGCGTTCAGGACATGTTGAATCTCGGCATCGTCATCAAATCCGAGCGTCTGAGGGACTTCGATCCCATCGTGAGGGAACGCTTGAGCGTTTCTGGAAATTAGTATTTATTTGGCTCGCCCGCTCTGATGCCGCCCCCGCACAGCTGGTCGGCCTCGGCGTCCATCACCGCGTTCACGACCTGCTCGGCGAGGCGCCTGAGCAGCTCCTGCATGTCGATGGCGCCGTCGTCGAAACGGGGCATGGCGAGCATGTCCGGCGTCGGGTCTGATAAGATTTCCATAGCGGTCCTCGTCCTTTCCTAGAACCTGTTGTTGTGGTGATTTCAGATTCTAGGACGAGGGCCGCTCTTCGTTAAGCGGCCGCTGGGGCGTCACCCTTACACCAACATTTTCGACGCGATCGGCCGCTTCGTGGACTTCGTGCGCGACGTGTGTGCTGAGGATGCTCTGGAAGAGAATCTCCGTTTTGTGTCTGATGCCCTGGACGGTAAGTGCACGCCGCGTGAGATTATTCGCAACTACTTCCTCAAAGATTTCTACAAGGATCACTGCTCAACCTACCAGAAGCGCCCCATCTACTGGATGCTTGATTTCGGTAAGAAAAACGGCTTCAAGTGCCTTATTTACATGCATCGCTACCAGCCAGACCTGCTGGTCCGCGTACGCACTAATTATGTCCATGAACAGCAAGAACGGTACCGCACGCAGCTCGCTCACCTAGAGGAAGCCGTGGCACAAGTTGATATCTCGCAACGCGTAAAGTTGAACAAGCAGATCAAGAAGCTCAACGATCAGCTCGCTGAGACTATAACCTTTGGGGAGAAGATTCACCATTTAGCAGAACAAATGATTGCGATCGGACTGAGGGATAAGCGTGATCGATTTCGGCATCTTTACCATTGACGGGGTGAAGAGGTTCTTGTTCGACGCCCTGCGCATCGATGGGTGCGAGTTCGGAGATATGCAGCTGCGTTTTCGCAGCGACGAGGTTGGGACGTACGCCGATGTCCGGGAGAGGCTGGGGGAGTCCCTCGCCCCCGACGACCTGCTGCTGCACCTCAGGCACGTCACGGCCAACACGGATGGCTGCGCGTCCATTCGCGAGAGCGGGATTCTCGGAATCGGGGACGTGCTCTCGCGTCCTAGTGCGCTTACGCGTCTTTTCGAGGGCTGCGGGGTTCATTTCGACAAGGCGAGCCGAACCGTGTCTGTCGACGGGAGAAGGCTCAGCCTGGACCTGGTCGATGATGCCTTCCTCGGACGGGAGTCCTCGGAGCCGATAGATGGACTTCTGTACATTCTGGCGGAAGACTCCCTCGTGAACTCCTTCATCCACAAGTCGTGCATCCGGGAGTACTCCACGCTTTCGCGGTATCCCGAGGCCATATGGGCTCTGGAAGAGGTCGTCGGGCATGGGAACGAGGCGGTTTGGAGATGGAAGGACGCCGCGCGCCCATATGTTGTCGAGTTCACCGCGACTTTGAAGGAGCTCGATCTGTGTCGACTCCAGCCGGACGATGGGATGGGTTTTTGCAGGGCGGCGGTTTGAAGGAGTCCGTATTCAATAATCTGGTTTACCAGGCGCTCGGGGTCTGCGTGCGGGGTGCCCCGTCGTCGATCGTTCGGATAACCCCTCTGGATGAGTTCTGCGGCGACCCCGAAGCTGGCTTGGATTCCATGTGCGATAGGGAGGGGCGTTGTCGGATTTGCGACGAAGACGCTGTGGAGTCCCTGTCGGCGTTCCTTATCGCTAATGGGTATCTAGGGGAGGGCTTCTCGGGATAAAACGGGTTTCGCTTGGTCTAATGCGTAGGATGACCAGTTTCGTGTTGTCCCAGCAGGGAATCGCCCGACGGATCAGATTGCGGAAACATGGGGTTCCGATGCATGGGGTAGGCGAGGGGTCGTCGCCCTGATGTGCGAATGAGCTTCACCCTGCTGTCGCATTCTGTCCGTATGGATAATGGCCGGCTTAAGGTGCCGGCCTCCTACCGGAGGAGGTTGCGACGTGCGCGCGATGATCGAGATTGAGTGGATGGACGGGCTTGTGACGAAGGTGCCGGAGTTCGCTCTGGGCGACGTATTCGGTGAAAGCGTTCAGGTAGAGCTCGATTTCAAGTTCGACGGCGTGTCGGAGGGCCTCTGGGTCGAGGTGCGCCATCATAAACCGGACGAGGGCTCGGATGGCGACCCGCGCGAAAGGGCCTGTACGCTGCATGCGGACTGTCACTACGGTTTGGTCGACGCGGTCGACCTCGACCGTATCTTCTGCGTTCTCTTTGAGGGGCAGCCGATGATCTGCCGCATCGCGGGGGAGCTCGTGAACCTCTCAAGGGCCTGTGCTATGGCTCAAGGTTGACGCGCTACTGAACGTTGTCGGTGCGCAGCCTCGCGTGGCGCTCGTAGGGGAAGTCCAGGTAGGTCAGCGCGTCGGCCTCTGCCTCCTGTTACCGTTCATGGGAAATCGGTCAATTGGGAGCGCGGTGGAAATCCTGGACCGTGTTCCTACGCTACAAGACCTAGGCTTCTTCGGTACTGCATCGGGCTCATATAGCCCAGGTCGCTCTTGCAGCGCTTGTCGCGATACCAGACCAGATAGGCGTACAGCATCTTCATGAATTCCCCCATGCCAACATCGTCCCAGCCCCTTCCGTAGAAGAGCTCCACCTTCAGCCTGCCGAAGCCCTCCGTCCTTGAATTGTCGGGTGAGCACCCCTTTCTCGACATCGAGCGCGCGAGGTCCTGGGCGGCGCATAACCGATCCGGCCCTGCCACCGGTAGTGGCCGCCGCGGTCGCTGGCTTACGCCTTGAGGAAGCGCGCCCGGGACCTCGGCCCCTACGAGGCATCGGCATTGTGCCAGCTTCGATCGGAGGCGGGCTGCTCGAGCCTCATGACCGCATACGACCTCAAAGAGGACTTCTTCGACATCTACGACGAGCACCCGCTCTCGCGGGAGGATGCCGAGGATGCATTCGATGCGTGGAAGGCATCCATCCCCGATGACAAGGCCTACGATCCCTTCCGGGGGCTTGCGAAGGCCGTGGAGAACCACCGCGAGTTCATATTTAACTACCGGGATTGTCCGAGCCGCATCTCGAACGGTTACACGGAATGCGCGAACCGCCTCATCAACGAGACTAACATGATGGGGCGTGGCCACTCCTTCGAGACGCTGCGCGCGCGTACGCTCTATCGCAGTTTGTCCCGTCACAGAGGTATGGCCCTACGCCTGTCATCTCGGCTGTCGGAACAGGAGTGGGTGCGGTTACCCCAAGTGTCGCTACGACGCTGCCTATCGCACCCGCCTGTCCGCGGCCCGTGAAGGGTTATGTCTCACCGCTGACGAGCTCGCCGCCATGGTCGCGATTGTGGTCCCTTTGTTTAGGCGGGGGCAGAGTTACGAGACCATATGGGCCACACATGCTGACGAGCTTCCTGTGTGCGTGCGCAGTGCCTGCTCCTATCAGGAGAGGGACAGGCGCGCCTTACCTGCTTCTCCCGCGAAAGGACCGTATGAGGAAGCGTAAGCGCAGGGATGTCGAAGGTGCTGGGCGCGACGGGGTTGACCGCACTGGCCGTACCTACGCCGAATTCGAGGCGCTCTCGCTTGCCGACAGGTCGCGCGTGGTCCAATGTGACTCCGTTGAGGGCTACGAGCGCAACACCTACGACATCCTGAGCGCACACATCGTGGCCCGGGCGTTCCAAATCTATTTGCGCAAGCGTCATGCCAGCTCCGGCAGCCATCGTTGCCTGCCTCGACCATATAGAGAGTCTCATAGGCTCTGTTGCTGCCTTCGAGGCTATCTTCGGCATCCTGCTAGTCAATTGAGGAGTCGAGTTCGATGATTGGAAGGGCCTGGAGCGCTGGTGTCTCGAAAGCGGAGCTCGGCGCTGCCGCGTGTTCTGCTGCGACGCGATGAGATCCAACCAGTAGTCGGCATGTGAGCGCAACCACGAGCAGCTCAGGCGCATTCTGCCCAAAAGCCGTAGTGGCGGTGCTCTGAGCCCCTACGACGTTGTAGTATGCTGCAGCCACGTAAACTCTTGCCCGCTTGCTGGACTCGCTGGCAGATGTCCATTCGAGCTCCTCGGAGACCTGTTGCTGTGCGGCATCGGATGATCGCTTCGGGCTGTCCCTCGACAGCGAGCTCGCCGTCTCGCCCGATAAGGGGTCATCCCCGACGGGGTGGTACCAGGCCTACGAGCGGGGCGAAGGCTCTTGGGCCGCCGGGTGTCAGTGGTAGCGTGAAACTGAACACTTGTTCAGTTTCACGCTACCACTGACAGTTCGCAAGCTTCATTATGAATTCAGGGTACCTCATCTTGTCGATGCGGGATTGGCGCCCAGAGCCGGGGTCCCGCCAGAGTGCGATACGCCGTGTTCCGAACATGCAGGCGCGACCGTTGACGCCTTCCTCTCTTCTGCCGGAATCCACGCAGAAAGCATTCTGTACGACAGGCTATGCCAGGTGTTCTACCAAATGGTCATTTTATCTTTCTATAATGAGGCGAGATTCTATCCAAGAATCCGACATGTCGCTCTTCATCGATGCCGAGGACCGTTAAGTCGACTACTCTACCGGTCTCGTTACCTAACTTTTGGGATATCTGTTCGCATCCGGAGACAAGTTGATCGGAATATTTCGAGTACAGTAGCAGCAAATCAATATCACTGTCTGCACTGAGCTCTGAACCACTCAGCGCAGATCCGAACAGATAGACATGATCAAACTGAGAGAACAGTTCTAGGTTGCTGTCGAGAATGTCTATGAGTCTCAAATAGTTCATAGTTTGCGAACGAATGGGAAGAAGCTATCCATATCGAGGAGCTTCACGTTAATTTGCCCCGCAAACACCTGGGCTTCTTCGGAGATGCATTGCTTACCGTTCCATCTATGCAAGTTGACGACAACGGTATGTTCTGCCGGTGCTAAACGGGCCAACTCTGCATAGCTCAGACAGTATTCGTATACGAATAAGAAGCATTTTCCTTTCGCTATATATTCTCTAAGGTTTGTCTTCGACTTGCGAGTTGCTTTCTTTCCGCACAGGCGGAAGTACTTTAGGGCAAAAATCAAGCTGTCTAGCCTCATCTCGGCACGCCTGAAGCAGCGGGCGTCATAGTACATCTGTCGGATACGCGGCGTATCGTCAAGATAAACTACCGCCTCTTTCCCGTTTTCTATTATTTGCAACAATGGATGTTCTGCATCTAGAGAAACATCTATAAATCGCCCCTGTTCGTCAAGCTTTTTGATTAGCAGCTCTAGGGATTCTGCAGAGGGGAGCAGGTCACCTTCTATGGGCTGGATTCCGAAGATGGAGTTGATGACCTCGGGGAAAAGAATAGACCTTTGTCTTTCCGTATTATCTCTGGTGGCTTCGAACTCCTTAGCATGGTCGATAAAATCGCGGACAGCGGCCTGGTTGGAGAAGGAATTGTCCTTGTGGTTCTGGAACAGGCACAAGTTCGATTCGAACAGCGTGCAAAGTTTTCGGTTGTTGACGATTATTTCCTTTTCAAAAACATCCCACAGTCTTCGCTTGTCCTTCATGTAGTAATTCTCATATATCGACTTGTTTCGGGCGAGCAGAGGTGCGGCCTCTTTGCGCAGGTCGTCGAAGGAACTGAACGTCTTTCCGAAAACGCGATCAATTTCTGCGTGACGAATCGACTTCCATTTCCTCACTTCATCTGCCGTGAAAGCGGAGTTTTTGTCGAAATTCGTATGGCAGTTTGGACAGATGAGAATAAGGTTGTCGAACGTGTTCTCTGCGCTTTTGCAATATGGGACGATATGGGCTCGTTCAGCAATGTCTCCATTGCTGATGAATAGATCGGCCCGACAATCTGGATTCATGCATTTGCCGGCAGACTCCGCCCAGAGTCTTCGCTCGACATATGCTGAGATTGGCTTTCTGCTTGTCTTCGACACTTTCCGTCCCCGCTTTGACCTCTTCGATTGACGATTAACTGTCATTTAAGAATATGTTATCCAATGATTGGGCCACCGTCAGGCTTCAAGTGAAGATTATTGAACGGGGAGGTAAATGGAGCACTAAAGAAGTAGACATTCGGCAGCTTTAAGCCCCAGGGTTAACGAATCGCGTGCCGAATGACGCTGCTATAGGCTGTCAAGTCCTTTATCGGACGACATTTTAGCATTCAAGTAGCGGTCGTATTCGCGTCTGATTTCCTCGTGGGGGCATACTTCTCTTTCTATTTCGCTGAGCCTTACATTCGGCACGTTAAGCTCTCGGGCAACCTGCTTTTGGGTCAATCCGAGCGATTTTCGCATGTCCGCCAGTATCGAGCCCCGGGCGTACTTCAACCTCATGGGGCGCCGCAACGTTGGGTAAACCTCCCTGGCTGTGAACCTCTTAAGGCAGCGCATGATCTCTCGCTTTGTCTTGCCGTCGGACTTGCGCTTCGCCATGTAGGCGAGCGTTCTCTCGTCCCCGCGCATCCTGTGTTAGTCATGCCGTCGTAGCCCGCCGAGACCCAGCGGTAGATGGTCGAGGGCGACAGGTCCACCGGCCCGCCGTTGCGCGCCGCCATCTGCTCGGGCGACAGCCCCCGGCGCAGGCAGTCCCTGATGGCCTCAAGCCTCGCCGTCGCGGCGGGCTCGTCGGCGTCGATCCCGCGCCTGGACGAGACGAGCACCGAGTCCGCGCACAGCTGCGCGGCGCGGGCCTCGTAGAAGACGTGCGGGCAGCGCATGCAGCCCACCGCGCGGTAGCGGCCGCAGCCGTCGCGGCAGCGCGGCCACGCCGCCAGGCGCGGGCAGGCTGCCGACAGGTCGGTGCCGGCGTCGACGCGCTCGCCGCGCCTGGGCTTGGGCGCGGCGACGAACCTGTGCGACGACACCTCGGCGCTCACCGTCGAGGGCGACCTGCCCAGCTCCCTCGCGATCTCCCTGCACGAGGCCCTGCGCTCCAGCATCCTCTGGACCGTATCCCGCTCGTGCCTGGTGAGCCTGCCGTAGGCCCTCGGGACCGCCTTCGCTGCGCCCTTCTTGCTCTTTCCGGACATGGCGTCCTCCGATCTCCCGGGGCCGGCCGATCCGGCCCTCAGGGTATCGGATTCCCATATTCATCCGTACATGTACAGATGAATATGGGAGGTGTTCGGATGAAGTTGATATTCAAGGTCCATATCTATCTGTTCCATCCGGCCGAACGCCCTGTTCCCGAATCATTACCCGTTATCTAAACTGTTGGATTGATTTGGCTCTGTTAGACCATGATTGACATTCTGCCCCAATCATCTTTTTGAAATTGCAAGATAATCGCCCCCTTGCCGGGTTTGAATCCGGCAAGGGGGCGATGTGCTCAAGATCTGTCGGGTCAATCGTGAGGGTCCCATCGCCCAAGTCGATTTGCCGACTATCTTGCCGTCTTCCCGTCGGGCACCGGCGCCTTGACCCTCATCTCGAACGGCAACCCGCCCTTCCGGACGGGCGCCCTGAGGAACGCGTTGACGGCGGTGGACATGGACAGGCCGAGCTCGTCCAGGATGGCCGTGGCCTCCTTTTTGGCCTCCGGGTCGATCCGGATCGTCGTGGCCGGTATATTCGACGGCATGGCTGCACCTTTCCTCGTATATCGCGATGCGACCATTCTACTGTCTCTATGCGGCGGCTTCGGTCCAGTAGTCCATTTAGGGCGGCAGGACGTTGAACATATCATGGATGCGGCTCCTGCACACGCCGTTGGCGAGCTGTCGCGCGACCGTGCGCTCGGCGGTGCCGGAATCGGTCGCCATGAAGGTCCGGCACCACTTGAACCAAGCGAGGTAGGTGCCGAGGTGCTTCGTCGACACGCCCTTAAACGGCTTCATGAAGGTATCGAGGAGCGAATGGACGGTGTTGATCCGGTTGATGGTCCCCTCGGAAGGGTCCTTGGAATCGTAGGCCGTGTGTGCGTCGACCTCGAGCTCCGCGAGGACGTCGACATAGGCGGACGCCTTGTCCGTCGCTACGACGGAAGCGGACGCGATGCGGTCCCTCAGCACGTCCATGGCGCGTTTCCTCGACAGGATGCCTCGTCCCGAGACCTGGAGAAACGTCTCGTTCGAGTCGTTCACGCCGGTCATGACGCAGATCTGCTCGCGCGACAGTCCGCGCCTGTGCACCTGCTTGCCACGATGTCGGGAGTGACGTGGCATCGTAAATGACCCCTTCGTGTGGTTGCCCTTGAACGACTCGGGGAAGTAGGTCTCGTCGAGCTCGCAGCCGCAGCCCCGCCCGGTCTTGAACGAGGGCGAGTAGGCCGAGAGACACTCGATGAGCCTGTGGCGCATGGTGTAGGCGGTCTTGAGGCAGACATGGCAGCGCCCCGCGCATTCGCGCAGGGGCAGCATGAGAACGAAGCACTCGGCATTGGCCATCCAGGTCTCCTTCGGGAGCCTGCTCGTCCCCAGGATGTGCCCGCTGCCCATGCCGAAGGTCCTGCCGCAATCCTGGCAGAGGTAACGCTGCTCGCCGTTCTTTGATTTGCCCTTCTTCACGACCGCGGCGGACCCGCAGCGCGGGGAGCGCTCGGCCTCGTAGGCGGAGCCGGCGGCGTTCGGTCCTGCTGAGGCTCGCGATGTCCCTCTTGAAGGTGATTACCAGGTCCTCGGCGTTCATGCTGCCCCGCGGTCTACGAGGCTAACGATATGGCGCCGTGATGACATATGTATGTCAATCTTGGTCTAACAGAGCCTAACGAAAGTGCATGTCAGGAGTTTCCCTTAGGCATTTTGCGGCTATAGGGACAAGGTCGAACATCGTGTGAACGACATCGCCCGTGTTTGCAACGGTAGCCGTGAACTTGCCGTTTCCAAAATCCATCAGATGGTAGAGGTTGATGGTTAAGTCCTTTTGCGTGGCAATTCTCAGAATCCAGTAAGCGCAATTGTCGCTGCAGGTTGTGGCGTTGTATACGTTCTGAGGCATGAAGTACATGAGCAACAGCGTCTTAGTGCCTCCCGACAGCCTTTCAGGAGGGATAATGCCTAGGATCTTGGTGTCTATTGCGCAGGGTCCAACGACATTGCCTTTATCGATTGATTTAATAATCCTTTGAGCAAAGGCGTCTTGAAACCACTGGGGCGAATAGACGTTATCGAAGTAAACCGACGTATTGTAGATAACGTTTTCCATATCACCATAGTGAATTGTTAACACGTTGGTCCCTTCGGGTTGCTGGTTTGGTGTTCGGTGAGACTGATTGTATCGCACGCATAAGACGGGCGTAATTTGCCAGAAACACATGCGATTGATAACCATTGACAGTCAAGACCTGTATCCAGTGCCCGTATTTGCATGTCCGTACTTGAACCTAAGTTGCTTTGAAGGCCTATGTTTTAGACAATAGTTCCAGGCTAGGCTCTGCGTGGCGGCACGTAAAAGCCGTACTGTGCTTGGGTGGGTAAAAGTCCAAGACGATTAGATATCCGAGAGGATATCGAGCCCGTGCCGGGGAGATAAGGTGAGCCCGCGCCGGGGACTATAGTTCCGGCAACAAATGGGTTTCCGCGAGGATGCCGCGGCTGACGGTCAGTATATTACCGCCCTACACGCTCCTTCCGCGCGTCGCCTGCTCAAACGATTTGCGCCGAATTTTATTCCGCGGGCGGTGAGCCTGTTTATAGACAACGTCACGACCTATAGACGGGTGTCTTGGGGGTATTGCAGCTTGGCTCCCGTCCCCCCAATCTAGTAGACTTGGAAACCGTTGCTAGATTAGGGGGATTTTCCATGAGACGCTCCACGAAACGAATTTCCGGTGCCGCCGCCGCGCTGGCGGTCGCGGCCGCCCTGGCCCTGTGCGGGCCCGCGGCCTACGCCGCCCCCGCCGCCCCGGGCGACGCGCAGGCCCCGGCCGCCGGGGCCCAGCCCGCCGACGGGGGTCCCGCCGCCCAGGCCGACGCCGCCCAGCCCGCGCAGGCCGACGCCTCCCAGCCCGAGGCCTCGCAGGCCGACGGCGCCCAGGCGGAGCCCGCCCGGTCCGAGGCGGCCGCGCCCGTCTCGCTCTCATACTCGGCCCACGTCTCCAATATCGGCTGGATGGGCGCCGTCGCCGGCGGCGAGGTCGCCGGCACGACCGGCAGGGGGCTCCCCCTCGAGGCGCTGCGCCTCGTCCTGTCCGACGCCTCGACCGGCGAGCCCCTCGGCGCCGACGCCATATCCGTCGAGGCCCACGTCTCCAACGTCGGCTGGCAGGCCGCCGTCGGCAACGGCGGCACCGCCGGCACGACCGGCCAGTCCCGCGCCGTCGAGGCCCTGAGGGTCAGGCTGTCCGGGGAGCTGTCGGCCCGCTACACCGTCTGGTACCGCGTCCACTCCGCCGAGTTCGGCTGGCTGGGCTGGGCGTGCGACGGCGCCGACGCCGGCTCGGCGGGCTACGGCCGCGCCGTCCAGGCCGTCCAGGTCGCGGTCCTGCCCAAGGGCGACCCCGCCCCGGGCGACACCGCCTGTCCTTTTAAGAGCCGTAGCGATGAACCTGCCTCAATCACTGTTCGCTCACATACGTCGAATATTGGTTGGATGTCGCCCGTAGGCGGCGGATCTGTTGCCGGGACAACTGGTAGGGGCCTCCCCATGGAGGCGCTTGAGGCTCAGCTTGGCTGGTATGGTCACTCGGGCTCCATTGAGCTTCGTGGCCATGTTTCTAATGTCGGCTGGCAACAGTGGTCTGAGGGGCACTGTGGAACGACTGGTAAGTCTCAGCGTCTCGAAGCCGTTCAGATTCGTCTAACCGGTGAGGCAGCTGAAAAATATGACATTTGGTACTGTGCTCATGTCTCGGGTATAGGCTGGCTCGATTGGGCTTGTAATGGAGCTGCCGCTGGTTCTGCCGGTAAAGGCAAGGCTATCGAAGCGGTAAAGGTAATCCTTGTGGAGAAAGGCGGAGCAGCGCCTGGCTCTTCGAGCAAGGTCTTTATCGGCGATCTAGATGCTGTTGCGGTTTCCGGATTCGCCGTTTCTGGGGAGAGTCTTGGCTTATCTTCTGGTCAAAAGGCTACGATTGGAGGCAAGGGCGCCAAACTGCTGAACTCCATTGCCTTAAGCGTTGCAGGCCAAACTGATGACGGGTCAATTTCCTATGCCGTTATGGATGCATATTCAGGCTGGGGTGCTTCCGAATCGGATGGCGGCGCCGCCAAGGCGGTATCCGGCGCACCCATTAAAGCGATAAAAATGTCGCTGAGCGGCCAGTTTGCTGCCAATTATGACATTTGGTATCGAGTATACGATTCCGGTAATGGCTGGACGGGCTGGACGTCAAATGGTCAGGCATGTGGCGTTTCTGGTGGTTCTTCCGGTTTGTGCGGCATAGATGTTGCACTTGTTCGTAAGGGTCAACCTGCCCCTGGTTCTACCGGTAATGCATTTACCGAAACGTCGGGAATCGGTCTTGTATCCCAGGCGCACGTTGCTTCTGCGGGCTGGTTGGCTCCCGTTGGCAATGGCGAAACTGCCGGCCAGACGGGCATGTCTCGTTCTCTGCAGGCGTTGTATATTTCGACGCAGGGCATCGATGCCTCCGTTGAAGTGTCAGCACACGTTGCGAATATCGGTTGGCAGCCATACGTTTCGGGTGCTTCCTATGTTGGCACTGTTGGCAAGGGCCTCGCAATTCAGGCGGTTAAATTAAGGCTCACTGGCAACGACTCGTCAAAATACAATATTTACTACCGTATTCATGCGGCGGATTATGGTTGGCTTGGTTGGGCTAAAAATGACGCCGCAGCTGGCACCGTTGGGCTGTCTAAGCAGGCCGAGGCAATTCAAATTAAGTTGGTTGCCAAGGGTTCGTCCGACGCTCCCGTTCAAGATCATGCTGCGTTGATCCAGCTTCCTGGGCTATCCGCTAAGGCAAATTGCTCCGGTCTTGGCTGGCAAGCGTCTGTTGGCAATGGCGGTGTTGCCGGAACGGTTGGGCAGAACCGTGCCATGGAGGCAATGCAACTGTCCCTTTCCGATAGTTCCATGAACGGTGGCATTTCGTATTCCGCCCACGTATCCAATATCGGCTGGCAATCTGCTGTCTCAGATGGAGCCACAGCGGGAACCATTGGACAGGGACAACAAATCCAAGCTGTGAAGATTAATTTGACTGGTGACGTTTCGAATTACTTTGATGTCTGGTATCGCGTCCACGTGTCAAATTACGGATGGCTTGGCTGGACCAAAAATGGATCACCGGCGGGCACCACGAAGCTTGGCATTCCTGTTCAGGCATTACAGGTAAAGATTGTTCCCAAGGGCGCTTCCGCACCAGGCTCTACGTCTGATTCGTATTTTGAGACCTATCGTTATATGGGGTATCAGACCCCGGGATCTTATCCAAAGGTTAGTTGCAATAGCGTGCAGCTTCCTTCGTATTGCACCGGTTACTTTACGTATGTCACGCCTTCTCGAATTCCTTACAACGCTTCGCGACAGGATTGCATCAACGCATTCGTCCAGCGTGCTCGTGAATATATCGGGACGCGTTATATCGAGCCTTGGTCTTCTTGGCCGGGGGATGCGGTTGATTGTTCGGGCTTAGTGCTGCAATGTCTGTATGCGACTGGCATGGATATGGGTTGGTATAACCCGTATAACCATCGTTGGTTGCCCGAGCAAACCTACAACTCCATGAATTGGTATCGCAACAACACGTTTATGCCGGTTAGCACTTCTGCTATGCAGAGGGGAGATGTGGTCTACTACCAGGGCCATATTGGAATCTATATCGGAAACGGTCGAATCATTGATTCGTGGCCTGGGATCGGTGTGACCGAGCGCTCGGTCAATGCTCCAGGTCGTGTAATCGGTGCCGCTAGGCCTTTCGCATAGAGTCTGTTGAGGCGCTCCGTTGCAGGAGCGCCTCTTTTTGACTGTGTGCTAACTGGTGCTTTCCTAAGCTTTAAATGCCTGTATGGAAGTGTGGTAATATAGCTAGTATTCGTTTCTTTATCTGTGGTTACTGTCTCGGGGGATATGCATGAAACGTCTTAAAGCGTCTGCTGCTTTGGTTTGTACGCTATTGATGGGCTGGTCGCAAATCATTCAGCCTTACAGCGCGTATGCGCTGTCGGTCCAGGCCGCCGCTGCTTCGCAGTCGGTCTCGCAAACATCGAACGAGTACGAATCTCAAGGTGCAAGCTCTCAGGGAGCGCAGGACGATGCCTCGGGTTCTCAGGGTGTAACCGAATGGTATGGTGACGATGCAAATGCTGCTCGTCCTGATGGGGGTGTAGACTCTGATTCAGGCGAACAGCCTGGAATTGGCATCGAAGAGTCTCGTGTTGACGAGTCAAACGGTGAAGCCCCAACCGATGATTCCACTGAAATGAATTCCTGCGAAGCCGACTCTTTGGAACCGAACTCTTGGCGTTTCGAAAACGGCGTGCTTATCGATTCTGACAATGGCGACATCGATGCGCAGTCTTTAACTGACGATCCTTTGCCCAATGGCGCTGTTGCGCGCGGCATCGATGTCAGCAATCATCAAGGAACTGTTGATTGGAATAAGGTTAAGGCCGCGGGGATTGATTTTGCCATTCTCAAGGTCGGTCCGGTTTACGGAAAACCTGACGATTCTTTTGAAAGGAACGCTGCTGAATGTGAACGCCTCGGCATTCCTTATGGCGTGTATTACTACTCCTACGCCCGTTCTGTAGAGGATGCCAATAAAGAGGCCGACAGGACACTTGCTTGGCTCGGCGGCCATCATCCGTCGCTTCCCGTTTATTATGATCTTGAGGATAGCTATATCTTGCAAGATCCGGATTTCAGCAAGGATAAGCTTACCCAGATTGCGCAGGCTTTTTGCAACCGTATGGAGGCCGTTGGCTTTAAGTCGGGTATCTATGCGAACCTTAACTGGCTTAACAACTACCTGAATTC
Organism: uncultured Collinsella sp.; assembly: GCA_902495085.1. Classification (GTDB taxonomy): domain Bacteria; phylum Actinomycetota; class Coriobacteriia; order Coriobacteriales; family Coriobacteriaceae; genus Collinsella. The sequence continues at coordinate 31,433 of CABUWA010000006.1, forward strand.
TCCGTCGTTGAGCGGTTATGACCATTGGGTCGCTCAATATAATTGGCGTTGCGATTATGCTGGCAGCTACAGTTTCTGGCAGTATTCAAGCAGTGGCAATGTCCCGGGCGTCAACGGACGCTGTGACATGAACTACTGCTTCAACGGTTCTCTTCTCAACGTAGATGACAGCAAGATGCATATTCAGTATGAGGCGCATGTCTCGAATATTGGCTGGATGAGCAGCAAGCGCGACGGATCTACGGCTGGCACAACGGGGCAGTCTAAATCAGTGGAGGATCTTAAGGTCAGCATCTTGAATCCCGTTGAAGATGGCTCTGTGCAAATTAACGCCAATGTAAGTGGCGTCGGCTGGCAGGGCTGGGACACCCCCTCGGCCTCCGAGGGCGGCACCACCGGCCAGGGCCGCGCCGTCGAGGCCGTGCGCCTGAGGCTCACGGGCTCCCTCGCCAAGGACTACGA
>CABUWA010000007.1 GCA_902495085.1 uncultured Collinsella sp.
CCGTACCTCATGATGGAACCCTGGCCGAATTTCTTCTCGATCTCGGCCTTGGTGGTGGCGATCATCTCATCGCGCTCTTTACCCGTCGTGCGAGCATGAACGGTACGTACGGGACCTGAATTCTTGGCCATGAATAGCCCTCCTCTTAACAACCTGCATCGATAATAAACGAACGGCTGTTCGTGGTCAACCGTTCAGGCCAATCATATGCAGGCAGTCTTTCCAAAACCCAACCAAACGCCGACCAAACACTGACCAAATGCTTGACCACAAAGGACCAAATATGAACAAGGCAGGCAAAAATATATCTACAACCAGCACAAACGCCAAATGAACCTGAGGTCCCTATCTCCACAATTAAGGGGCCCGGAGGCCCCTTAAAACATGTCTATTCCATAAAGTTGAGCACAAGGGCAATGCGTCCCAATGCCTCCGCGACCGCATGGGCACGAACACACGAACGGTCGCTCTCATAGTGGCAGCGCACAGAGTCCACGACCGGCACGCCCCCATCGGCGGAACGATGCGCCCAGCCAATATAGAAAGTGCCCGCCGGATCGTCCTCAGTGCCACCGCCGGGGCCGGCATAACCCGTTGCGCTCACTGCAATATCGCTCTGGTACAGCTCCAGCGAACCCACCGCCATCTCGCGCGCGGTCTGATGCGACACCGCGGTATAGCGGTCGAGCGTCTCCTGCTCAACACCAAGAACACGATGCTTAATCTCATCGCAATAGGTCACCGCACCGCCACGCAGCACCGCCGAGGCGCCCGGGATACCGGCAATCGTCGAGGCGATCATACCCGCCGTCAGCGACTCAGCCGTCGAAACCGTCACGCCCCGAGCGCTCGCGCGCTCGACAATATCACGCGCCAGCTCCTCGTTATGTGCGGAAATCTGCTCAAAAGAGTCCGTCATACCCACCAGGACCTAGACCGAAAAGACGATCTTGCGGCAGTTCCAGAAGTACTGGGCGCCCGAGATAACGGTCAAGACAACGGCAACGGCGTACAGGAAGCGCGACACCGAGTAGATGCCGAGCGTCAGCGCCACCGGGCCAAGGTGCAAGCCGGCCATAGCAAAAACGCACAGGTAACCGCAAATGGAGACCATCGTGGTTGCCGTCTTGTACTTGCCGAGCTTATCGGCCGCAACGACCACGCCGGCCGCACTCGCGACCATGCGAAGGGCGCTCACCAGAAGCTCACGGAACAGGATAATGAACACGGACCACACGGTCACCATGCCAAAATCCAAGAACAGCAGCAGGGCCGAGAACACGAGCAGCTTATCGGCGATGGGGTCCAAGAACTTACCGAAGTCGGTGATCTCGTTGCGCGAACGCGCCAGATAACCGTCAACCTTATCGGTGCACGACAGGATCACATACAGAATGAAGGCAGCGGCGGCGAGCGGGCCGTCGAAGGTGCTCCAATCCGTACCGGCAACACTCGTGTGAGAAAGCGCCGACACGATCATGAACACCGGGATAAAGACGATGCGAACGCACGTCACGATGTTGGCGGGCGTCCAGACACTCGTCAGTTCCTTATTGCTCTCGTTAGCCACGACGCTCTCCTACTCCACAACATGACCGATAAGCTCATAGCAGAAGCTATCGGTAAACTCGACGGTCAGAATATCGCCCACGGACGCCTCGCTGGCGTCCAAGTGGACCGCGCCATCGGAATCGGGCGCCTGGAACCAGGCATGGCCGATCAGCTCGGCGCCGTCCTCGGTCTCTTCGATACCGTCGACGATCACCTGGGCGCGCTCGCCCACATGTGCGGCGGTGGCGGCAAAACCGAGCGACTCGGCCAGGTCCATGGCCTCCTGGGCGCGCTCGAGCTTGACCTCTTCGTCGACCTGACCCTCCATCTTAGCGGCCAGGCTGCCCTCCTCCTGCGAGTAGGCAAAGACACTCGTGTAGTCAAAGCCGACGGTGTCCATAAAGTCGATAAGGTCGCGGAACTCGTCGTCGGTCTCGGTCGGGAAGCCGACCATGGCCGTGGAACGGATCACGATGCCGGGGATACGCTCGCGAAGGTCGCGGAACAGATCCTCGAGCTCCTGGCGCGAACCGGAGCGACGCATGGCCTTGAGAATGCGCGCGTCGCAGTGCTGCACGGGGATATCGATATAGGGCAGCACCTCGGGCGTATCGCGAATCGTCTCGATGAGTTCGTCAGTCATGCCCTCGGGCTGCAGATAGAGCACGCGGACCCAGACGTTGTGCGGGCGCACGGCCTCGGCGACGGCACGCAGCAGCTGCGCCAGATTGCGCGGCGAGCCATCGGCGACGTCCTCGTCGGCAAAGTCGGTACCCCAGATGCCCGTGTCCTGGCCGATCAGCACGATCTCGCGCACACCGCCGGCAACCAGGTCGCGCACCTCGGAGATGATGCTCTCGGCATTGCGCGAATGATAGCGGCCGCGGATGTAGGGAATCATGCAGAAGCTGCAGAAGCGGTTGCAGCCATCGGAAATCTTGACGTAGGCGACAGCACCCTCGACGGTACGTTTGACCTGCGGGATATAGGCTGCAATCTCACGCTCGACACCCAGCACGCCATCGATGACCGCCACGATGCCATCTTCCTCGTCGGCCTTCACAAAGGCAGCGACCTCGGGCAGCTCGTCAGGCAGGTCATCGCCATAGCGCGACGGCACGCAGCCGCACATGACGATGGGGCAAGAACGAACGCCGTCCTGAACCTCGTTGGCGAGCTCGAGCGTGGTCTCGATGCTCTCGGACGTTGCGGAGGCGAGGAACGAGCAAGTATTGACGATGGCGATATCGGCATCCTGCGGGTCGAATGCCTCCTCGTAGCCCGCGGCGGTCAAAAGAGAACGCATGCGGTCGGTGTCAACCTCGTTCTTAGCGCACCCGAGGGTGATGTAGAGCACGGAGCCCAACGGTGTATCCATGTTGGAGAGCAGTCCTTTCGATTGATATTAGCGGTAGTTGGTGAACTGCAGCGGCTGGCCGTAGTCCTGGTCACGCAGGAACTGGATCACGGTCTGCAACGCGTCCTTCGAAGCAGAGGAAACACGCAGCTTGTCGGCCTCGATGGTCACCTTGACCTTGAGCTTTTGATCCTTGATGTCCTTGTTGATCTTCTTGGCGGTCGCCTGGTCGATACCCTCGACGATATGGCCGAGCACGCGCACGGTGCCGCCCGATGCCGCCTGCGGAGCATCCCACGAGACAGCCTTGAGGTCGATGCCGCGCTTGATGAGCTTGGAGCTCAGCACGTCGACAATCTGTTTGGAGACAAAGTCGGCCGGGGCGTTGATCGTAAAGAGCTTGTCGCCCTTCGAAAGCTCAATCGTGGCGCCGGAATCCTTAAGGTCATAGCGCTGGGAAATCTCGCGCGTGGTCTGCTGGAACGCGTTGTCGACCTCTTGCATGTTGACCTCGGACACGACGTCGAAGCTGGAATCTTTAGCCATGATGTTTCCTTTCGCGTACGAGCGGCCTAGTAGCTATCGTACGAATTGTCGGTAGAATCGGTGGGTGTCTGACCGTCAGTTGCGGTATCGGCGCCATCCGTGGACTGGGCATCGGTACCGTCGGTGGTATCGGTACCGTCGGTGGTGTCGGTACCATCAGAACTTTCACCATTCTCGGAATCAGACGTCTCCTTCTTGGGAACGGTGATCGTCACGCGCGCCACGCCCGAGGTCTTGGTATCGTAACGGACCTTTTCACCGTTCTTGGTAACGGTGACATCGGAAGGCTTGGACGTGGTGATCTCGATCGAAGACTCGGGCGTGTACTCCTGCTCAAAGGGGCCAGTCGCCTGGGCGCCATAGACCGACTTTCCGTCGACCTTGACCTCAATCCACGCGGTCTTTCCCTTGGCAACGGAGACCTTGACCTTCGTGACCTCGTTCTCTTCCTTCTTGGCCGTCGTCTTGGTGGCGTCCGAATCAGTCGACTCATCCGTCGCCTCATCGGTGTCTTCATCCTCGTCGACCGTTTCGGTCTTCTTAGAAGACTTCTTAGTCGTCGTCTTGGTGGCAGTGGGCGTCTCGGGCGTGGTCTCGGGCGCCGAAGATGCGCAGCCGCGCAGAAGCACCACGATGAGCACGATCAGCAGCAACGCCACGGCACCGATGCCGGCGTAGACGATACGCGGATCGAGCCCGTTGTTTTGAGGAGTACGTGATCCGCCGCGTCCACGACTGGAACTGCTGCGGCCGCCTCCCTGAGGCATACGACCGCGATTGCTATCGGAACGGCCGCGATAGCCGCCCTGGCTCTGAAGGCTGCGCTGACCCGAGCGGGGCGCAAGTTCACTGCGGCCTTGATAGCCACGCTGGACCGAACGCGGAGCCGAAGAGCGCTGGCCATACGGCTGTGATTGAGAGCGAAGACGCGGCGTCACCTGCGTGGTATCGGCATCCGAATAGCCACCGCGAGAGCGTCCCATAGAGGCACCACGGTAACCGCGATCGGAATAGCCGCCGTCGCCATAGCCGACACGAGGGTCACGCGCCACACCGCGGGCAGCGGGAAGTGCACGGTCCTCGGGCATCGGCGTACTGCGGAACCGGTCACGCTGCGAGCGAATCTCCTCGCCCGAACCCGTCTCGGTAATATAACCGGCCTGCTGAGGACGCTGTCCATAGCGGGTCGAACGACCGCCCTGAACCATCAGGAAGCGCCCGTTATCGACCGAGGAACGCGAATTGACGTAGCCGGCGGCGTCCTGAAAACGACCGCCCTGCTGCGACGTCTCGCGCTCATATGCCATCAGATCGTCAAAGTAGGCATTGACGACCTCGCGCGGATTGAGGCCCAAAAAGCGAGCATAGCTCGAAATCATGCCCTGCGCATAGCCGCGCGGCGGCATCGAGGCAAAGTTACCGGTCTCGAAAAACTCGATGATCTGCGGCCTGATTTTGATGGTGTTGGCGACCTGCTGAATGGAAAGGCCCATTCGGCGACGCTGCTCGAGCAGCATGTCACCAAAGCGTGCAGCCATCAGAATCCTCCAAACTCACGATCTTCACGTGCCATCTCGGCGTCGACAGATTCCAGCGCGGCAAGCCCCTCCTCGTCCAACAGGACCTCGCGCGGCTTGGAACCGTCGGGCGGGCCGACGACACCCTTTTCTTCCAGCATGTCCATAATACGCCCGGCGCGCGCATAGCCAACCTTAAGGCGGCGTTGCAGGCCAGATGTGGAGCCCAGCTGCGATTCCACCACAATATGGGCGGCTTCCCAAATGAGCGGATCATCGTCTTGCGGCTCGGCTACTCCGGTGCGGACAATACCGCCGCCACCCGCCATGGACATGGAAGCGGGCGCCACGGCAGACAGAATCTCCTCGTGGTAGTCGGGCTCGCTCTGCGACTTGACGAACTCGACAATCTCGTTGATCTCATCATCCGAAACAAAGCATCCCTGAATACGGCGAGGCTTGCCCCAGTCGACCTTGGAGAACAGCATGTCGCCCAAACCGGTAAGCTTTTCGGCACCCATCTGGTCGATGATGACGCGCGAGTCGATGCCCGTGGCGACGTTAAAGGCGATGCGGTTGGTGATGTTGGCCTTGATGAGGCCCGTCACCACGTTGGAGCTCGGGCGCTGCGTGGCCACGATAAGGTGGATACCGGCGGCACGGCCCAGCTGAGCAATACGCACGATCGAGGCCTCGACATCCTTACCGGCAACCATCATCAGGTCCGAGAGCTCGTCAATGATGATGACCAAGTAGGGCATCTTTAGCGGCGGGTTGTCGTAATGCTCAAACTCGCCGGCGGCCTGCTTTTCGTTATAGGTCGAAATCTTACGAACGTTAAGGCGCTCGAAGACCTTCAGGCGACGCTCCATCTCGGACACGGCCCATTGCAGAGCGCTCGCGGCCTGCTTGGGCTCGGTCACCACGGGGACATAGAGATGCGGGAGACCGTTATAGCCCGCAAGCTCGACGCGCTTGGGGTCGACCATGATCAAGCGAACGTCCTCGGGAAGCGCGCGCATGAGCAGGGTCGTGATTATGGAGTTGATCATGACCGACTTACCGGAACCCGTGGTACCGGCGATCAGCAGGTGGGGCATCTTGGCAAGGTCGGCGACGACCGGCGTGCCCTCGGCATCGCGCCCGATTGCGAGCTCGAGCGGACCGCCCTTCACATAGGGCAGCACGTCGCCCAGGTTGACGTTCTGGCGCTTGCGATTGGGGATCTCGATGCCCACGAGCGAGGTGCCGGGGATCGGGGCAAAGATACGCACCGACTGGGCAGCGAGCGAAAGCGCGATATCGTCCTCAAGGCTCGAAATCTTACTCACGCGCTCGCCCTCGCCGGGCTGAAGCTTAAAGGTCGTAACCGTAGGGCCGGCGATCCAGCCGACCACGCGGGCACTGCGGCCAAACTCAAGCAAGGTGGATTGCAGTGACTCGGCAGTCTGTTCCAGCTCCTTGTCAGATGACGCGGAGGACGCCGACTGCGGGTTGGCGTGCAGGATCTCGAGCGGCGGAAGCTTGAGGCCGTCCTCTTCTTCGCCCTCGTTATCTGCGGCGCCGCTGTCCGCTCCCCCATCGCTAGCCGCAGCCGATTCGACAGCACTCGAGGCAGACGCATTGGCAACCTTGGGATGCTTCAAGAAGTCGGGGATCTGAGGTGCTGCCGAAACAGGATTCACGGCAAACGGCGGCTCGGACTCGTCAATCTTATCGGGGTCGTCTTCCATCGAAAGTTGACCGGTTACCTGGTCGTGCTTTGCATGGCGGCGCGGCAGCAAAGTTGTCTTTGCGGTCTCAATCGGAGCCTCGTCATCCTCGTCATCGCCCTCGGTGAGCTCAATCTCGCTATCGGACCAAGACGGGTCGGGCTCGCTTGTATTGAGCTTAGGCGCAGCCTTGCCCTTCTTGGCATGGCGGCGCGGCAGCAGCGTCGTCTTAGCGCGCTCAGCCTCAACCGACTCGGACACGTCGACAAACGGATTCTCGTCCTCGTCGTCATCGTCCAAAACCGGGTCCACATCGTTGCCCATGACCGTGGTCACGGCAGCATCGAAGCCCTTTTGACGAAGAATGCTCAGGTGCGGACGGGCAACGCCGGGCACCGACAGGGCTTCGTCGTCACCCCACGGGCTCGCGTTGACGTCGGCACGACGGCGCTCGGCAAAATCGGCCGCGCGGTCGCGAGCAGAGCGCAGCACGCCACCCACAGAAAAGCCGATGATGACAAAACCAACGACGGCCAGACCCAACAGGACCACCATCGCGATAGGCTTACCCAGGGCATTCTGCAGCGCACTCGCAATAAACGCACCGATGTAGCCACCCGAGGCGGACAAATTTTGCGGCGTGAACATAAGGTCACACGAGACACTCGTACCCGGCACCATCAGCGAAAGAATGGAGACGACGGCGATAAAGACCACGGCGCCGCCCGCAACAGAGCGCACGTTGAGCGGCGAGTCCTCGCCTAAAAAGAGCGTGGCGGCAAACAGCAAAATGACGATCGGCAGCACGTAGGCGCCCAGACCAAAGCCCAGGTGGTAGAAACCGGCAACCGCAGCCGTAACGGGCGCAGTCGCCGGCGAAATCACGGCAATGAAGGACGCAATAGCCAAAACGGCGATGACCACGCCGGCAATATCGCGGTTGGCCGAGGGCTCGACCAGGGGCTCAAAATCGTCGAAGTCGGCCTCGTGGCCCTTATTGGCACGCAGATGGGAACCGGCACCCTTAGCAGATGCCGGTTGGTTGTTGGCTTTATTGCCTTTGGCGTTTTGTGCAGATCCGCGCGCCAAACTAAACCTCCATGACGACCGGGATGATCATCGGACGGGTGCGCGTACGGCTCCAGATAAAGTTGGAGAGCGAATCGCGCACGGCCTTGCGAATGGCATCGGAACCGCTGCTCGTAAAGCTAAACTTGCCCTTCTCGATCGTCTTCATAATGGACGCGGAGGCATCCTCGGAGAACTGGTCGTCGATGGCAAACGAGACGCCGCGGCCCGAGAACTCGATGGCCTCGATCTTCTTGTGCTTGAGCGAGACGATGGCGACGGCCGTGACCATACCGTCATTGGCGAGCTTCTGACGATCGCGCAGGACGATGGGGTCGGTATCGCCGATACGCAGGCCGTCGACGTAGACGACGCCGGACTCGACGGGCGTACCACGCTTGACGATACCACCGCGCATCTCGAGCGTGTCGCCGTTATCGAGGATAAAGATATGGTCGTCCTTGATGCCCATCTTGCGGGCCAGCTGGGCATGGGCGCGCAGATGCACGGCCTCACCGTGAACCGGCATAAAGTACGTGGGCTTGGCCATGGCCATCAGGAGCTTAAGCTCCTCCTGGCTGCCGTGGCCCGAGACGTGGACAAGAGCGCGGTTCTTATCCCACACGTCGCAACCGAGCTTGGCCAGGCTGTTGACGACCTGCTGGACGGCCTTCTCGTTGCCGGGAACGGGAGTTGCCGAGAGGATAACGGTATCGCCCTCGTGGATGGAGAGCGTCTTGTGCTCTCCGTTGGCCATGCGGGACAGGGCCGACAGCGGCTCGCCCTGCGAACCGGTGCACATGACGACGATCTTGTCGTCGGGCAGGTTATCGATATCGAAGGCATCGATGATATCGGCATCGTCGATGTTGAGGTAGCCCAGCTCGCGCGCGACGCGGGTGTTGGTGAGCATGGAGCGACCGGTCACAACGACCTTACGGCCGCACTTGCGGGCGGCATCGCAGATCTGCTGCAAACGATGGATATGGCTCGAGAACGACGCGACGAACACGCGACCCGGGGCGTTCTTGATGGCATGCAGCAGGTTGGGACCAACCTCGGCCTCGGACTTGGTAAAGCCAGGAACCGTGGCGTTGGTGGAGTCGGACAGCAGCAGGTCGATGCCCTGCTTGGCAAAGCGGCTGATAGCGGCATAGTCGGGCGTGACGCCGTCGATGGGCGTCTGGTCGAGCTTAAAGTCGCCGGTGTGCATAACGGTGCCCTGATTGGTGCGGATGAACACGCCCAGAGCGCCGGGGATGGAGTGCGTCATCGAGAAGAAGTCGAGCGAGATGCCGCCGAGGTTGACATGGCTGCCACCCTTGACCTCGCGGAACTTGGGCGCGCGGATGCGGAACTCAGAAAGCTTGCCCTCGATAAAGCCAAGCGTCAGCTTGCTCGAGAAGATGGGCACCTTGTTGTTGAGGTCCTGCAGCAGATACGGAAGCGAACCGGTGTGGTCCTCGTGGCCGTGGGTGACGACGATACCGCGGAGCTTCTCCTCGTTCTCCAGAACATAGGTGTAGTCGGGAAGCACCAGGTCGATACCAGGCTGGGAGTCATCCGGGAACATGAGGCCGGCGTCGACGAGCACCATGTCGTCGCCGCACTCGAAGACCGTCATGTTCTTGCCGATGCCGTCAAGGCCGCCGAGCGGGATGATCTTCAAGGGAGATGATTTTTTAGCTGCCATAGGTGAGTGTTGTTTCCTTTCTTCGAAACGGGTCTGGAACAACCGACGGGGCGCTTCTGGCAAACCGACCGCCGGGCACATACAACAATGCATCGTAGAGTCGATGCAATAACCACAGTATGATACCCATTTGCACAACAACAGACCACCCATGCATCAAAGCCCCATCTGGACCTGTATATCCCGCCAGTTTCCCGTGGGGCGGGCACTGATGAAGTTTCCTGCTCTACAGTCCTGCTCACGACGGAGGCCACATTAAGTGGCCTCCTGTTCGTGCGGAACTCGCGATAAACTTCATATGCGCCCCTCCCGGGCGCAAGCAAAAGGGCGACCCCCTTAGGAGTCGCCCTTGTTGAGCTGCTTATGTACGGCTGTTACTCGGCGTCGTGGTGACGGCGAGGCTTTCGGCCTCCGTTGTCGCCGGGACGGCGCGGACGGTCGCTGCGCTCAGAGCGCTCGCGACGCGGACGCTCACGGCGCTGGAAGTGCTCGCCGTCGCCCTCGGAGGCACCCTCGGCGCGAGCCGGGGCCTCGGGCTTGTCAAGACGATCGAGCGAGATCTTGCCACGATCGTCAACCTCGATGACGACGACCTTGACCTCGTCGCCCACATTGAGGACGTCCTCGACCTTCTCCACGCGGCCCTTGGCGACGCGGGAGATGTGCAGCAGGCCGTCCTTACCGGGCAGCAGGTTAACGAAGGCGCCGAAGGGCTGGATGGAGACCACGCGACCGGTGTACTCCTCGCCCGGCTCGGGAACCTTGATGATGAGCTTGATGCGCTCGACAGCCTGGTCGACAGACTCGCCGGTGCCGCCGACAAAGACGGTGCCGTCCTCCTGGATGTCGACCGAGGCGCCGGTCTCGTCCTGGATACCGCGGATGACCTTACCGCCGGAACCGATGACGTCGCGGATCTTGTCGGTCGGGACCTGGATGGACACGATGCGCGGAGCGGTGCTGCGCGTGGTGTGGCGCGGCTCGGGGATCACATCGAGCATCTTCTGCAGGATGAAGGCGCGACCCTCCTTGGCCTGCTGCAGGGCGCGGGCCAGAATGTCGAAGGTGAGGCCGGTGGCCTTGTTGTCCATCTGCAGGGCGGTGATGCCCTCGGTGGTGCCGGTGACCTTAAAGTCCATGTCGCCCAGGAAGTCCTCGAGACCCTGGATGTCGGACAGGACCACGGTCTTGCCCTCCTCCTGGATCAGGCCCATGGCGATACCGGAGACCGGGCGCTTAATGGGCACGCCGCCGTCCATAAGGGCGAGCGTAGAACCGCAGGTCGAAGCCATCGAAGAGGAGCCGTTAGACTCCATGACCTCGGAGACGACGCGGATGGCGTAGGGGAACTCGTTCTCGTCGGGGAGCACCGGAAGCAGAGCGCGCTCGGCCAGGTTGCCGTGACCGATCTCGCGGCGCTTGGGGCTGCCCATGCGGCCGGTCTCGCCGGTGCAGAACGGCGGGAAGTTGTAGTGGTGCATGTAGCGCTTGCCCTCGGTGGGCTCGATGGTGTCCAGACGCTGGCCCTCGTTGAGCATGCCGAGCGACAGGACGGAGAGCACCTGGGTCTGGCCACGCTGGAACAGGCCGGAACCATGAACGAGCGGCAGGTAGTTGTCCTTCACCATGATGGGACGGATCTCGTCGGCGGCACGGCCGTCGACGCGCTCGCCGGTCTCGACGACCATGGTGCGCATGGCCTTCTTCTCGAGTTTCTTGAGCGCCACGGGGATCTCGCGCTCCCAGGCGGCCTGCTCCTCGTCGGTGAACTCGGCACGGATGGACTCCTTCAGAGCCTCGACCTTGCCGATACGGGAGAGCTTGTCGGCGTCGCGAAGGGCGGCTGCCATCTCGTCGTAGTGGGCGAAGATGCGCTCCTGGACCTCCTCGACGGGCTGGTCGAGCGGGTACTCCTTCTTGACGATGGGGCCGTTGACCTGCTCCCACTCGGCAACGAACTCGTCCTGAGCCTGGCAGAAGGCAGCAAGGGCCTCCTGGCCAAACTTCATGGCGGCGAGCATGTCGTCCTCGGAGATCTCCTCGGCGCCGGCCTCGACCATCGAGATGAAGTCGGCAGAGCCGCCCAGCTCCAGGTCCAGATCGGAGTTCTCGCGCTCCTCGTAGGTGGGGTTGACGATAAACTCGCCGGTCTCCACGTTGCGGCCGATGCGCACGCAGGCAAGCGGGCCCTCGAAGGGCACGCCGCCAAGCGTCATGGCCAGGGAAGCACCCATAACGTTGATGACGTCGAAGGGGTTGACCTGGTCGGCGACGAGCGAGGTGGCGACGATGTGCACCTCGTTGCGGAAGCCGTCCGGGAAGCTCGGGCGAATCGGACGGTCGATCATGCGCGCGGTGAGCGTGGCCTTCTCGCTGGGACGGCCCTCACGCTTGAGGTAGCCACCCGGGATGCGGCCGGCTGCGTACATCTTCTCGTTGAAGTCGACGGTCAGCGGGAAGAAGTCGTAGTTCTTGCGCTCCTTGGAGACGACCACGGTGTCGAGCATCGTGGTGTCGCCCTGCTTGACCAGGCAGGCGCCGGTGGCCTGCTTGGCAAGCTCGCCCGACTCAAAGGTGTAGGTCTTGCCGTACAGCTCAAAGGTCTTGGATACGAGTGTCATTGTTCTCCTTTACCCCACAGGCCCCTTGCCTGCGGGCTTCTCATGTGACGCGGGCCCCCTGCCCCCGCCACGCTTCAGAGCGTGATTGTTCACGCCCTTACACAAAAAGAGCGCCCCGCTGCGCAGGACGCTCTTAGCATGTACAAATCCTACTGGATGTTGTCGCGGATGCCCAGAGCCTTGATGAGCTCACGGTACTCGACGATGTCGTTCTTCTTGATGTAGGAGAGAAGACGACGACGACGACCGACGAGCATGAGCAGGCCACGACGGGTGTGGAAGTCCTTCTGGTGGGACTTCATGTGCTCGGTCAGCTCCTTGATGCGCTCGGACAGGATGGCGACCTGAACCTTGGGGTTGCCGGTGTCGACCGGGGTGTTACCGAACTGGGCAGTCAGCTCCGCCTTGCGCTCTTTGGAAACAGTCATTGTTTCACCTTTCGTTTTGCGTCGCCCTCGGGCGACTCGATTCGCCTCGGACTGGGAAGCCGCCGGTGGAGCGAGCAACCAAGGTCGAGGTACCAACAGGCCGATATGTTACCACAAGCAGCCCGCCCCTGCGCATCATCACCGACCCAACATGAATTCCATCGCACGGAGGCGCTGGTCGGTATGCGTCGCCGCCCACACATGCGAAAGCCCGAGCAGGAACGCCGCCGTATGCGGGTCGATTCGCTCGCCCATGAGCGCATCGAAGGTCATGGACATGAGGGCGCGCAGCCATGCGGTCTCACCGGTCGACACCAACTCGGCACCCGGAACGCTCGAAGCGCACGACCCGCACATGAGCCCGCCGGCCTGGGGCGAAAAATACGACAGCATGGGGTCTCCGCACAGCACGCAGGCCGAAAAATCGGGTCGGTAGCCAACGTGCGACAGCAGCTTAAAGACATATGCAGCCACAAGCAGATCCATATGCGCTGTGTCGAGCCCGCTGCCCACCAGGGCAAGCGCTCGCTGCGTTATAGCAAAGGTAAACGGGTCCTCGGCGTCCTCGAACGAGCACACGCGCGCGACCTCGGCGATCGCGCTTGCCGCGCATGTCGTCTCGTAATCGGGCGCAACGCCGAGCGGAGCCTCCATAAGCTCGGCCTGGGAAACCACATCGAGCGACCGTCCATGCGCAAGCAGCATATCGACGGTACAGAACAGCTCGCAGCGCGCCGCCAACCGCCCGCCGGGCTTACGCGCACCCTTTGCCACGGCACGAACCTGCCGACCCCGCTCGTCAAGCATCGTCAGGATCAGGTCGGTCTCTTTGAGCTTCGTCTTGTCGAGGACGAGCACCTTGGTGCGATATGTCCGGGAGCCTGCCATGCGTGCCGCGCGCCCTTAGTCCTCGGCGTTGTAGCCAAAGCGGCGAATCTGGGCCTCGTCGTCACGCCAGCCGGCCTTGACCTTCACGTCCAGCTCCAAAAAGACCTGCGTGCCAAAGATGCGCTCAAGATCGCGACGGGCGTCGATACCGATATGCTTGATCATCTCGCCGCCCTTGCCGATGATGATGCCCTTTTGGCCCTCGCGCTCGACGTAAATGGTAGCGTGCACGCGCAGCACCTTCTTGGTCTGCTCGAGCGCATCGCAGATCACGCCCACGGAGTGCGGGATCTCGTCGCGGGTGCGGCGCAAGACCTTCTCGCGCACAAACTCGGAAACGAGCGTCTCGTCGGAAGCGTCGGTACCCATGTCCTCGGGGAACCAACGCGGACCCTCGGGCAAAAAGTGCGCAACGGTCTCGATAAAGGCGTCAACGTTGAAGTTCTTGACCGACGACGTCACGATCTCGTCGTCATATTCCATGAGCTCGTGGGCGGCCTTAAGCTGCTCCATGACCTGTGCGGGGTCGGCCTCATCGGCCTTGGTGAGCACCAGGACCTTCTTGGAACGGGCGCTCTTGACGCGCTCGGCAACCCAGGCGTCTCCCCTGCCGATCGGCTTGGTGGCATCAATCAAAAACGCGACGACATCGACATCGTTCAGCTCGAACAACGCGCTCTTGTTGAGCTCGGACCCCAGGCCGTCCTTGGGCTTATGAATACCCGGGGTATCGACAAAGACCAGCTGGTAGCCGGGACGGTTGACGACGGCGCGCATGCGGCGGCGGGTCGTCTGGGCCACCGGTGAGGTGATGGCGACCTTCTTGCCATAGCAGGCATTAAGCAGCGTGGACTTGCCGGCGTTGGGGCGTCCGACCAGGGCCACGAAGCCGCTGCGAAAACCAGGCTCAACGTCGCCAAAGCCCGCGAGGTTGTCGTCCTCATCGCACAGGGCGTCGAGCTCCTCGTCGCTCATGCCCTCAAACGGGTCGAACTCCTCGACTTCCTCATAGGCCTCGGTCGCCTTAGCATCCGGGGACTCGTCGTCCAAAATTTCATCGATAGGCTGCATATTGTCGGACATGGGAATCCCTTTCTAAATAAAGCCGAGCGCGTGGGCAAATACCAGCAAGCCCACAATCGCGGCGGTGATTGAAAGTACGTATACCGAGGCGGCGGCGATGTCCTTGGCGCGTTTTGCCAGCGGATGGAGCTCCTGGGTCGCCAGATCGACAATGGCCTCCATGGCGGTATTGCACAGCTCGCCGTGAATCACCAGGCCGCAGCAGATGATAATCGTGGCCCACTCGGCAATGTCGAGCCCCACGATGCAGCCGGCAATGACGGTGCACACGCCCGCTACGAGCATGACCTTAATGTTGCGCTCGGTCTTGACGGCGGTGACGAAGCCCTCCATGGCGTAGGAAAACGACTTTAAGAAGGACGGATGGTCCTTGTTCGATCCGGGAATCATAAACGGCTCCTAGTCGTGGGCATGATTGGTGATGGGGCCGACGTGAACGAGTTTGGGGTCCTCGCCGCGCTCGAGCGCCAGATCGCGGAGGATGGCGTCCTCGCGGGCCTCCATGACCTCGGCCTCGTCGTCCTCGATATGGTCATAGCCCAGCAGGTGCAGCATGCCGTGTACGAGCATCAGACGACACTCGTCAGCGGGGCTATTGCCAAAACCGGGGGCCTGACGGGCAATAACCTGCGGGGCCAAGATGATATCGCCGAGCTCGAGCGTCTCGTCGGCGGGAATATCCTCGTCAAAGGCCGAGTCGCATTCAAACGAGAGCACATCGGTGGTGCGGTCGATACCGCGCCACTCGTGGTTGAGCTCGTGCATCTCGTCCTCGTCGACATACGAAAGGGAAATCTCGACTTCACGCTCAACGCCCTCGGCGGCAAGCACAACCTCGCAGATGTGCTCCACCTCCTGCGCGTCGAGCAGCGTATCGAGCTCGGCATCGTTGCTGATCAATACACTCAACGGGACTCCTTTCGGTCACGTACGCGCTTCTCGCGCACATCATCATAAGTATCGTATGCCTCGACGATACGTCCCACCAAGGCATGGCGCACCACGTCGGCGCGCTCCAGGTGTGCAAACGCCACATCGTCGACACGGCCCAAAATCTGCTCAACGTCAGCAAGACCGCCGCGACGACCCACCAGGTCGCGCTGGCTCAGGTCGCCGGTAATCACGAACTTGGAGTTGAAGCCCAGGCGCGTCAGGAACATCTTCATCTGCTCGGGCGTGGTATTTTGCGCCTCGTCGAGCACCACGAAGGCATCACTCAGCGTGCGGCCGCGCATGTAGGCAAGCGGGGCGATCTCGATCACGCCGCGCTCCATAAGCTCATCGGTGCGCTCGCGATCCATCATGTCAAAAAGGGCGTCGTAAAGCGGACGCATGTAGGGATCGATCTTTTCCTCGAGGGTGCCGGGCAAAAAGCCCAGATTCTCCCCCGCCTCGACAACCGGACGCGTCAAGATCAGACGGCCCACCTCGTGACGCTTGAGCGCGGCAACGGCGAGCGCCATGGCCAGATAGGTCTTACCGGTGCCGGCAGGACCCAGGCCAAACGTGATGGTATGCGTGCGGATGGCATCCACATAGCGCTTTTGGCCGAGCGTCTTGGGGCGAATGACACGGCCGCGATACGAAAGCAGCACGTCATCGCGAAGCGACGTAGCCTCGTGCTCACCGTCGCGCAAGACGGCCAGGCAGCGAGAGACATCGTCGGCAGACAGCGTGCGCCCGGCGGCCGCCTCGCGAAAAGCGTGCTCGAAAAAGCGCGCCACGAGTTCGACCTCGTCCGGGTCGCCGCTCACGGAGATGCTATCGCCACGGGCGACCACATGAGCGCGAACCAAACTCTCGAGCGCACGAAGGACGCCGTCGCCGGCGCCCAAAACGCGCGAGGGATCAATCCCCTCGGGAACGGTAAGTCTAATCTTCGAGGCTTCCATGAACCTCCCTGCGTGCATGGACCAAGCCGGAATCATCGACTCCGATGATAGCAACATCGAGCAGGCACGGGGCTGTAAGTCCACAGGTATCGTCAAGACGGGCATGACGGAACGAGCCGAGCGTCAGGTTGTCGCCATACTCGAGCACGGCACGCTCGACCGTGCCCACGCGACGGCGAGCGTCGGCAATAGCGAGCTCCTGTGCAGCGGCCCGCATACGGCGGCTGCGCTCGGCCATAACCTCGGGCGGAACCTGGTCGGGCATGTCGGCAGCAAGGGTACCGGGACGCTTGCTGTAGCGGAACACGTGCATACGCGAGAAACCCACACGGCGGCACAGCGCCAGCGACTCCTCGAACTCCTCGTCCGTCTCGCCAGGGAAGCCGACAATAACGTCGCAAGAAAGTGACGCCTGCGGCAGATTGGCGCGAATCATACGCACCGTGTCCTCAAAGGCCTCCGCACTATAGGGACGGCCCATGCGATGCAGGGTCGCCGTGCAGCCGGACTGCACGGGCAGGTGCAAAAACGGGGCGATACGCTGCGGAAAGCGCGCCATAACCTTAAGCAGGCGCTCAGAGATATCCATGGGCTCGACCGAGGAAATGCGCACATGCGGGATAGACGTGCGCTCCATGATGGCCTCGAGCAGCTCATCGATTTCGACATGCTCGTCGGTCGCGCTCTTGCCATCGTAGGCGCCCAGGTTCACACCGGTCAGCACCACCTCGGGCACGCCGGCCTCCTGGGCCTCGCGAACTTGCTCGAGCACGGACTCAACGGGCACGGAGCGCTCGGGGCCGCGTGCCTTCCACACAATGCAATAGGTGCAGCGATGGTTGCAGCCGTCCTGAATCTTCACGCCCAGGCGAGAGCGACCGAGCGCATCGACCACCTCGCCATCGCTGCAGGCGGGAACGCTATCGGACTCAACGCCCAGCACCTCGCAGACGCGTTCGGCAACATCAATCTTGGACGGCTCGGCGATCACGCGGTCCGAAAGCTCCAGCAGCTCCTCGGGGTGCAGATTGACCACGCATCCGGTCACGACCACATAGGGCTCGTTTGGATAAGCCAGCGCATGACGGACGGCCTTACGGGTCTTGGCCTCGGCCTCGCCCGTAACGGCACAGGTGTTAATAACGATCAGATCGGCATCCTGGGGCTCCACAATAGCAAAGCCCAGGCGCATAAGATCGGCAGTGATACGGTCAGACTCAACCCGGTTGACACGGCAGCCGAGGTTGACGACGGAAATATGGGGTGCGAGCACGCGGGCTCCTTAATCGAGGATATCGTCGAGGGCACTCTTGATACGGTCGGTCACCGACTTCTTACCGGAAGCGACGTCATCGCCCATCTCATCGGCAAAAGCACGGAGCAGCTCGCGCTGCTTATTGGAAAGATTGGTGGGAACGACCACGCGCAGCTGCACGATCAGGCGGCCGCGCGAACCGCCACCGCCAATGCGCGGCATGCCGTAATTATTGACGCTCACGGTGTCGCCGTACTGGGCGCCGGCGGGAACCGTCACCTTAACGACCTCGTCGGGCATAATGCCCTCGACCTCGATCTCGCAGCCGAGCGCAGCCTGTGCAATCGAGATATCGCTCACGAGGTACAGGTCGTCACCGTTGCGCTTAAAGCGCTCATGGTCGGCAACACGCACGTTGACAATCAGGTCGCCCGAGGGCTCGCCGCGAAGGCCGGCCTCGCCAAAGCCGCCCACACGCAGCTGGCGACCGGTCGAAACGCCGGCGGGAATATCGATGTCGATCTTCTCATGCGAAGGCGTGCGGCCCTGACCGTCGCAGGTCTCACAGGGATGGTCGATAACCGTGCCCTCGCCATGGCAGTCGGGACAAGGCGAGGAAGACTGAACCTGGCCCAAGAACGAACGCTGAACCGTCGTGACGTAGCCCGTACCGTGGCAGCGGCCGCACTGCTTTTCCTGTGCGCCCTCTGCCCTACCGGTTCCATTGCAGTCCTCGCAAGGAGCAAGGCGGTCATAGCTGATCGTCTTTTTGCAGCCGAGCGCCGCCTCCTCGAGCGTCACCGAAAGCGAGATGGCCATGTCGCGTCCGCGACGACGCTCACGACGGCTGCGGGCGCCACCGCCGGCACCGCCGCCAAAGAACGACGAGAACAAGTCGTCCATGCCCATGCCACCAAAGATATCGTTGATATCGACGTAGCCCGAACCACCAGGACCGTCGGCGGTGCCGTAACGGTCGTAATTAGCACGCTTCTGCTCATCGGAAAGAACGGAATAGGCCTCGTTGAGCTCCTTGAACTTGGCCTCGGCCTCGGGGTCGTCCGAAACATCCGGATGTACGGTACGGGCCTTCTTTAGAAACGCGCGCTTAATCGTCCGCGCGTCGGCATCCCTGTCGACGCCAAGCACCTCGTAGTAATCCCTATTTTCCGACACGACCGAATCCTTCCGACTTTCATTATTGTCACAGTGCGTCCTATACCCAAGCTGGGGCGGCCGCAAACAGAGGGTTTGATGTTATTGCATTTGGTACGGCGAAAGCATGGCCCGTTGCGAGCAGCTTGCGAACCAAACCGACACGAGCGCGAACATGAAGCCGTTGGCAAAACCGTTGGCAAACTGCATCGCACCGCGCTTCCACCACAGCAGGCTGCGATGAAGCACACCGTCCGAAAGCACCATGAAAAGACCCATGGTAAACGGAATAAAGCACATCACGGCAAAGGCCGAGAACACGCCCGAGATGGCCGAGAGTACCAAAAACGGCGCCACGATGCCCATCAGGTAAAAACCGGTACGAGCTTTGCCTTCCAAGCGCTCGGCTTCAACATGGGCGCGACCGACCAGGTCGCCGCCCGCGGCACCGTTGGTGCCAGCATGACCCATGCCGCTAATGCGGACCTCATCGCCATCGTGCGTGCCGGCAGGAAACTCAATCGTCTGCTCGGAGGTTATGCGAGTACGACCGCTGCCACCGCAATCAGGGCAGGGGTCGGCTACGACCTTACCGGAACCACCGCACTCGGGGCAGACCGACTGGAACGTGCCCGCACCAAACAGAAAGGACAGGTCGACGTCGATGTGGCCGCGACCGCCGCAGCTCGGACAGGTATGTGCATGCTCGGAGGAGACAGAACCCGAGCCTCCGCAGTGACTACAGGTATCGAAGCGCGTGTAGCGGACGGTCTTGCGGGCACCGCCCTTGGCCTCCCTGGCGTCGAGTTTGATATCGACGACCACATTGGCGCCGTTCTCGGGATTGTAGGCAGCCTGCCCGCGACGCTGCTGGCCCCAGGCGCCGCCAAAAGGAAAGCCGCCCTCAAAAGGATTGCCATAGCCTGCGCTGCCGGCGTAGCCGCCACCATAAGGCGAAGCCGTAGGAGCACCGGCAAAGGGATTGCCAGAACGCATGGCGTCGTAGCGCGCACGTTTTTGCTCATCCGAAAGCACGGCGTAGGCCTCGGAAACCTCTTTGAACTTTTCCTCGGCATCCGGCTCTTTGTTGACGTCCGGATGGAGCTTGCGGGCCTTTTGCTGGAAGGCCTTTTGAATATCACGCGAGGTGGCGTCCTTGGAGACACCCAGAATCTCGTAGTAATCTTTTTCGTTCATCGTCGCCATGCGCGGCAACCTCCTGCTCACAGCAGCGTATATATTCCGGTAATTCTACCCGAGCGGCCTAAGCTAGATCCCAAAACAGCTCGAACAGAACATTTCCATCGAGCCAGCCCAGGTGTGTCGGTGCTAAACGAGCTCGAACATGGCCCGCGACGACATCTGCCGAAGTGAAGGGTCCCTCATGGACCCCGAGCGTCTCGGGCACCCATGTGGCAAGACCCAATTCGAGCACGCGATCGCAAGCAGCTGTCAGCTCATCGGCCGGGATGACACGAGCCACGCGAATCAACAGGTCGGACGCGACACCGCGCGTCATGCGGCAAGCAAGCATCAGGTCTTCGGCCGCTGCCTCGCGCTGCGACAGATATTCGGCCTCGAACGCCGTCGCGTCATCGTCACGTTGCACCAGGCGCACGCGATACGCATCGCCGCGAGCAGGCACGTCGGAAAACAGTCCGGCCAAGCGATCGAAATCCTCGGCGTCGAGCATGCCCGCGGCAGAACGACCCAGGCCCAGGTAGCCCCGTCCGGTCCAGTAGGCAATGTTATGGGCGCACTCATGCCCGTCGAGCGCATAGCTTGCCACCTCATAGGGGTGATAACCGGCCGCACCCAGACGCTCACGCGCCACATCCATGCAGGCGGCCTGAAAATCCTCATCAGGCTCGAGCGACTCGTCGCGGCACGCCATGCGATAAAGGGGCGTCCCCTCCTCGAGCGTAAGCGGGTAGACCGACACATGATGCGGAGCCGCCGCCAGCACGCCATCGAGCGTGCGCTTCCAACTCACTGCGGTCTGCCCGGGAAGTCCGCACATAAGGTCGCACGACACGTCAAGCCCAGCGTTCTTGACCGTCGAGATGGCAGCGAGCGCCCGATCGGCATCGTGAATACGGCCGATGGCAGTAAGTTCGGTGTTATCGAGCGTTTGCACGCCCAAAGAGACGCGTGTGACACCAACCTTGACAAGTGCAGTGGCAAGATCGGCGGTCAGCGACTCGGGATTGGCCTCGCAGGTAAACTCAACGGGGGCGCACCACGCACGAATACGCCGCGCCAGCTCCACCAGGCGCTCCCCCGCCAGCGACGGCGTACCGCCGCCAACATAGACGGTGCGGATCTGGTCGAGGGCCCCAGCCTTGCCAAAAGCATCGAGGCGCGCGTACAACTGCTCAAAATAGACATCGAGCGCAGCGCTCAGGTCGCACGGAGCAAAACTGCGCGAGTCAAAGTCGCAGTACCGGCACTTTTGGGCGCAAAACGGCACGTGCACGTACAGTGCGGTAACGGCCACCCTTAAGCCTCCAGCGGATGAGGGGGCACCGATTCGCCGGCGGCAAGGGCAGCCTCGCAGGCCACCACATCGCGCTCGATCTCATCGACCAGCGCCATAAACTCCTCGTAAGTGGAACAGCGCACCACATGGGCACGCCAAGCGGCGGCATGGGGCATGCCTTTTAAGTACCAGCTTGCGTACGTACGGGCACGCGACATGAGCGGCAGGAGCTCATGCGTCAGCGTTAGGTGCTCACGCAGGGCGTCCAGGCGCTCGACGGAACTGCGCGCCGGCACCGGCGTGCCATCGAGCGCAAGGGCGCGAGCATCGCCGAACACCCACGGATTGCCGTAGATGCCGCGCGCGATAAACACCGCGCTGGCACCCGAGCCTTGCAGATGCTCAGCAGCGTCCTCGGCCGAGAACACATCGCCCGAACCGATCACGGGAATCTCGACGGCATCTGCGACCTCATCGACGACCGACCAATCCGCCTGGCCCGTGTAGAGCTGCGTGGCGCAACGACCATGCACCGCCACCGCGGCGGCACCGGCACCTTCGAGCATCTGGGCAAACGTCGCGGCATTACGGTCCTCGGCGTAAAAGCCCTTGCGGATCTTTACGGTCACGGGCACGTGCGCCGCACCCACCGTGGCCTCGACGATCTTCTCCGCCAGGTCGGGCGTGCGCATGAGCGCCGAGCCCTCGCCCTTGGTGACAACCTTGCGGGCAGGACAGGCCATGTTGATATCGATGAGCGACAGGCGATCGCCCACACGCTCCTCGACGGCGGCGACGGCACTCGCAAACTGATCGGGCTTGGAGCCAAAGAGCTGCACGCAAATCTGCTGCTCCTCGTCGGCCGGTAGCACCAGGCGCCAGGTCTTGTTGCTGGCATAGGCAAGGCCCGCCACGCTCACCATCTCGCTGTAGGCAAGGTTGGCACCGCGGCGACGACACATGATGCGGTAGGCAGGGTCGGTCACGCCCGCCATGGGAGCCATAAGGAACGGCTGCTCGGCATAGGCGCCCAGCAGCCGCTTGCTGTATTCAGAAAGCGCCATAGACCTACTCGTCCACCTTGAGGATCGCCATAAAGGCCTCCTGCGGGACCTCGACCGAGCCGATGGCCTTCATGCGTTTCTTGCCCTCTTTCTGCTTCTCGAGCAGCTTACGCTTACGCGAAATATCGCCGCCGTAGCACTTAGCAAGCACGTCCTTGCGACGCGCCTTGACGGTGGAGCGGGCAATGATCTTGTTGCCGATAGCACCCTGGATGGGCACCTCGAACAGCTGACGCGGAATAATCTCCTTGAGCTTGTCGCATAGGCCGCGGGCAAGACCGTAGGCCTTGTCCTTGTGGACGATAAACGACAGCGCGTCCACCTCGTCGCCCGAAAGCAAGATATCGAGCTTGACGAGCTCGGAGGGACGATACTCGTTGAACTCGTAGTCGAGCGAGGCATAGCCCTTGGTACGGCTCTTGAGCTGGTCAAAGAAGTCCAAGATGAGCTCGGCGAGCGGCATATCAAAGCGCATCTCGACCGACTTGCTCGTGAGATGAATCATGTCGGTAGTAATGCCGCGGTGCTCGATAGCGAGCTGCATGACGGCACCCGTATACTCGGGCGGGCAGATAATCTTGGCCTTGAGGTAGGGTTCCTCGATACGCTCGATGCGCGTAGCCTCGGGCAGATCCTGCGGGCTGCGGACATCAATCATCTCGCCGTCAGTCTTGTAGACGTGATAGTCCACCGAGGGGCTCGTGGCAATGAGGTCAAGATTGAACTCGCGCTCCAGGCGCTCCTTGACGACCTCCATATGCAGCAGGCCCAAGAAGCCCACGCGGAAGCCAAAGCCGAGCGCCACCGAGGTCTCGGGCTCCCACACCAACGACGGGTCGTTGACGTGCAGCTTATCGAGCGCGTCACGCAGGTTCTCGTAGTCCTTGTTATCGATCGGGAACAGGCCCGTATAGACCATGGGCTTGGCCTCGCGGTAGCCGGGAAGCGGCTCGGGGCAGGGATTCGACGCCCACGTGAGGGTATCGCCCACGCGAACGGCCTCGGGGTCCTTCAGGCCCGTGACCACGTATCCGACCTCGCCGACCGTGAGCGCGTCGACCGGGGTCTCGGCGGGACGCTTGACGCCCACGCCATCGACCAAAAAGTCGCCCTTTGCCTGCATCATGCGCAGGGTATCGCCCTTTTTGATGGAGCCGTCAAAGATGCGCACCGTGGCGACGACGCCACGATACTCGTCGAAGTACGAATCCAGAATGAGTGCCTTGAGCGGCGCGTTCGCATCGCCCTTGGGCGGAGAGATCAAAAAGACAATGGACTCCAGCAGATCGTGGATGCCCTCGCCGGTCTTGCCCGAGACGCACACGGCATCATCGGCAGGGATCGCCAGGTCATCCTCGATCTCGGTCTTAACCTCGTCGGGATGGGCCGAGGGCAGGTCGATCTTGTTGATGGCCGGCACAATGTCCAGATTGGCGTTCATGGCGAGCGTCGCGTTGGAGACGGTCTGCGCCTCGACGCCCTGCGTGGCGTCGACAACGAGCACCGCGCCCTCACAGGCTGCCAGCGAGCGCGAGACCTCATAGGTAAAGTCCACGTGGCCCGGCGTATCGATCAGATTGAACTGATACGTCTCGCCATCGTCGGCGTCATAGGACACGCGAACGGCATTGGACTTGATCGTGATGCCGCGCTCGCGCTCGATATCCATGGTGTCGAGCAGCTGCGACTCCATGTCGCGTTCGTCGACGGTATGGGTGAGCTCGAGGATGCGATCGCTGATCGTGGACTTGCCATGGTCGATGTGCGCAACGATTGAGAAGTTGCGGATGTGGGAAATGTCAATTGAAGTATTCATGCGGACTATCTTACCCGAGCGGTACAAAAAATGGAGCCTGTTCCATAAAACAGGCTCCATTTATGCGCGTAATCTGTGTGGTGTGAAATTTACAACTTAGGCGTTGATGCTGTTCACGAGCTTGGCAAGACCGGACTTGCGGTTGGAAGCCTGGTTCTTGTGGATAACATGCTTGGCGGCAGCCATGTCGAGACGCTTGGTGACGGTCTTGAGGGCAGCCTGGGCCTTCTCGGCGTCGCCCTCGGCAACGGCGGACTGGACGTGCTTGGTCAGCGTCTTGAGCTCGGACTTGACAGCCTTGTTACGCATGCGAGCTGCCTCATTGGTGCGGATACGCTTCTTCTGAGACTTGATGTTTGCCACTTCTGGAGTTCCTTTCGAGTTCCTTGCAAAAAATGTATGACACCTCTGAGACACGGTGAGGTCATGCAAGCGCCTACTATAGCACGCTCCCCCTCAAAGGGATAGAACGAATTTGTCAAATAGGCAGGTATCATCACGATTTTCTCAAGATGTACGTAATCCAGAGCAAAAGCGCGGTCTGAGAATCGGCCGAACCCTTCAGCGCGAGCTCCACATCGACCGCGCCCTCGAGCGCGGCAACGAGCTCTGCCATCGAAAAGCGACGTGCCCAGGTCAGGTGATTCTTGACCTGCCAGGACTGGAGCTTAAGCGTTGCGGCCAGCTCACGACCCTGTCCGCGCGCATCGAGCGCCTTGGCAACGATAAGCTCGCGGATGCGGCCGCACAGCAATGTGTAAGTCCACACGTAGCTCTTGGCGGGCAGTAGATTGAAGAGCTCGAGCGAGCGTCGCATGTCACGGGCCGAGACCGCATTGAGAAAGTCCCAGGGCTGGACTTCGGCCGTGCGCACAATCCAGCGCTCCACATCAGCAAGCTCAATCTGGGGCGCCTCGACCATCTGGGCAAGCTTAGCCAAATCGTTATCGAGCATGCGAGTGTTTTCACCCGAACGCGAGACGAGCTCCTCGGCGGCCGCCGTCGAGATCGACTTGCCGTGCTGCGTCGCCATCTGCTGCACGCGGCGCGGTAGCTCCCAGCGCTTGGTACCGGAGCAATCGATCACCGCCTTCTTGTCGATCTTGGCGATCGCCTTATACAGGCGCGTGTTCTTGGCAAGCGAGTCGGCGATGATGAGACAAACCGTCGTGGGGCTAGGACTCGCCAGATAGTCGACAAGCGGCTCGGAGATCGCTTTGGCGAGTTTTGAGCAGCCGTCAAGGATTACCAGGCGAAACTCGCTGCCCATGGGAAAGGTGTTGAGCGATCCGATAATCGACTCGATATCGGGGTCTTTGGTCATATCGCGCTCGTCGAGGTTGAACTCGACCATACCCGACTTTTCCAGACGCGCTTTCATACGCGAGACGGCGTGATCGCGCTTGACTCCGTCGGTACCGACGATCAGATATGCCGGCAGCAGACCGGTTTCGGACATTGCGCTCCCCTCCCGCAGACTCTCGAATTCGTACCGTACCATTTTAGCCCAGGGGTTGGTCCCGCGCCAACGGCAGCATCACGGTCGCTGGCATCGCATGGCAAAACCTGTTACGGTCGGCGAGACGGTAATGTCTCCTTGTTCAATGGTACATGCGAACGCGCCGCCCGCATCGCGAACGGCATCGATGCAGGCATCGGATGGATGGCCGTAGCGGTTGCCCTCGCCCGCACTCGCCATAGAGAGCTCGGGCTTAAGCGTTTCCAGCAGGTCTTTGTCGACGGAAACTTTTGAGCCGTGATGCCCCAGCTTGAGCACATCGATATCACCCACCTCCTGTACAAACTCGCGCTCCTGATCGAGCTCGGCATCACCAGTGAGGAGCATACGCAGGCTCTTGCATTCCCGGGCATAGGAGAGCAGCAAGACAAGCGAGTCCTCATTGCCCTCGCCATCCACCGTGTCAAACGGCCACATCACACGAGCCCGAAATGCGCCGATATCGACCGTATCCCCGCGAGCCACCTGCCGATACGTTACGCCGGGGCGATTCAGGACCTCAGCAGGCGCACCGTCCAGCGCATCCGCTGCAACTGCAATGGTTCCAACCGAAAACCGATCGAGCACATCGGGAAGACCACCCCAATGATCTTCGTCCCAATGTGTCACGAAGACGGCGTCGATATGGTGGACATTGTTGCGAACCAACGCCGCTAACACGCGCTCGTCGAGCCCGCAGTCGACGAGCGCTACTGCGCCGCCCTCGCGGATAAGAATCGCATCGGCCTGGCCCACATCGAGTACCGTCACCGAAGGCGGAGCGAATCGATCCCAGTAGACGTACGGAATCGCAGCCAAGAGCACCAGGCATGCAAGCCCCACCGCCATAAGACGTGCACGGGGACGCGGCCACCAGACCAGCAGAACCGCCAGCAAACACGGCACTAGGTAAATCCACATGCTATCGGGCGGCACGCTCACGGATGCACCCGGCACGGCGGTAAACAGCTGCTCGAAGAACAGCGCGCAACGGGCGGCAATCATGGGCACAACGAGCGCCCAAGTCCGCAACGGCGCCACGAGCGAAAAGGGAACCAGCACGATCGACACAGCAAGCAGTACGCTCACCACCGGACCGATGACCGCATTTGCCAACGGAGCAATGAGCGAGAACGTACCAAAGGCAGGAATGGTGATGGGGAGCGTCGCCAACTGCGAGCACAGTGTGACGGAGAGCATGCTGGCAATGCCCGACGGCACGCTCAGCTCACCCAAAGCGTAGGTAGCATACGGGCAAAAGCACAGGATGGCAAAGACGCTGGCACACGAGAGCTGAAAGCCCATCTCGAACAGCACCGTCGGCCGCAGTAGCACAAAGATGGACATGGTTACGAAGAGTGCCGATGCGCCGTGCCGGCGACGCCCCGCGCCGTTTACGACAAGCGTCGCGAACACCATGCAGCACGCGCGCACGGCCGAGGGAGACGCGCCCGTAAAGGCAGTGTAGCCCACAAGCGCCATCGCCAATATCGCCCGCTGAACACCACGTGAGCAGCGAGTCTTTTGCAATACACCCTCGATTACAAATCCCACGATAGCCAAATGGCTGCCGGAGACGGCTATAAGATGCGCCGTTCCCGTCACCGAAAACCAGTCGCCCGCCGGCTGGGCGCGCAGTTCGGCCGAACGACCGCAGACGACACCGGCTATGAGTGCACGCGCCGGGTCGGTCGCAGGCGCGATGGACGCAAGCAGCCTATTTCGCAGCCGAAGCAGCGGTCCCGGAGAGCCCTCATCGGCCGACACAATCCGAACGACTTTAACCTTGCGCACCTCGCCTCGGAGCACGCGCGATCGTCCATACGCATCGTTCTCAAAACGTGAAACGCGACCGATAACACGCACGTACGCCCCGACCTTGAGCTCGCGGTCGCACGATAGGCGAACCGTTGCCAAGTTCTTACCGTCCGCGCGTGCCTCGCAGGTATAGGAATACACGTCGTCGTTTATGGATGGATCGCCCTGCACGATAAACTCGAGGCCGCTTGCCGCTCGACCGTCGAGCGCCTTCGAGGCGCTGAGCGCACCCACAGCCCACCACGCCGAGACGACCGCTCCCGCCACGAGACCGACGGACGCGGCATACAACCACCGCTTCAAAGGGGCAAGCCGCGCACAAGATTGAGCCAGCACAACGAATACCGTCGTCGCAACGGGAATGGCCCATAGCAGCCCGACCGCCGGCGCCTGCTCCCTCAGCAGCGCATCAGCGGCCACGTTGAGCACCGAGGCGCAGCTCATGCACATGCCGGCACACAGGGCCATCGTCCACGGCATCAGGGGCCGCGGAGGCATCACATGCTCGCGCTCGGTCGCACTCATACGCAGATGCAATCTTTGATTTTGGCAAGCTTCTTCTCGCCGATTCCCGATACACGCATCAGATCGTCAACCGAGGCAAAAGCACCGTTCTTTGTCCGCTCATCGATAATCGACTGTGCCATGGAGGGACCGATGCCCGAGAGCGTCTGCAGTTCTGCCGCGCTTGCCGTATTGATATTTACTAGGCCTGTTGCGCCACTCACGCCCGATGATGCGAAAGCCCCACCATCAACACCGGCTTCCGCAATGGACGTCTGCTGCTCCCCTACCGTTGGAACGTGAATCTTCTGTCCATCGACGACCTTTGATGCCCGATTGAGCCCCGTAACGTCTGCCTCAGGCGCCAGCCCGCCGGCGGCATCAATCGCCTGAGCCACCCGCGCGCCGTCTTTGAGCCTGTATACACCGGGCGACACAACAGCGCCATCAACATCGACATAGACTTCTGCCGCGGCAGACGCCTTAGACGAAGAGCCTTCGGATGTCTTTCCGCTCGAGGCATCGCCGGATCCCGGCTCCACCAACGAGTCTGAACCGTCAGTGCGCTCAAACGACACGCCGCCGGCACCGCCGCCAAGGTTCGCCATCGCCAAGCCGCTCGCCATCGCAATGACGACCAGTATCGCCACGACCACCGCCTTATGACCGAACAGCCTGTCCGCCAAGCGGTCCATCTTTTTGACCCGTTCGTGTTGTTCGCGCTGCGCCATAGCAAAACCTCCCAACACCATCGTGTCAGGAAAGGAACTCCGCAACAGCTACGCTCCAAAACCGGTTTTAGCGGTCAAACCAAAAACCGACCAAAACCTTGCACAAATCTGTCCATTTATTCAGGCACACGTCAGCAAATGAACACTTAGCCGCAAAATGCCCAGATAGCAAAAGACCGACGATGCAGGCGCATCGTCGGTCTATGCACAAATTTACTCGTGATCTTGGTAAATCTCACGCGGAGCAAGCTCCGAATGTTTGCATTTTAAGGTCTTGGGGGCCTTATACGTGTTGCTCTCGAAGTCGATGTACTCGGTCTGCTTGAGCAGGCGCTCGATCATCTCCTCGTGATCGAACAACTCCCAGGCCTCATGCACGGCATCGAGTTTAGCGTGCGTCTCGGGACGGCGCGGCATAAAGAGCGTGCAGCAGTCGGGAGCGGCCTCAGTCGAGATATCGAACGTACCGATCTCCTCGGCGCGCGCGATGATCTCCTGCTTGTCCGAACCGATGAGAGGGCGGAACACGGGGATCTTCACGGCCTCGTTGACGGCCATGATGTTCTCAAGCGTTTGGGAGGCAACCTGCCCAAGCGATTCGCCTGTAACGATGGCCTTGGCGCCCTCGATGTGTGCAATGCGCTCGGCAACCGAATACATAATGCGGCGATACATGATCACGCGCAGATTGCTGGGACAGGTGACCGAAATCTCACGCTGGCAGTCGCCAAACGGCACCACGTACAGGCGGCCGATCTGGACACCCGGCTCAAGCGCACGGATGATGTCCTGCACCAAATACTCGCTCGTATCGGGCGTCTGCGGACGACCAGAGAAATGTACCGGTACGCACACCGCGCCGCGACGCGCGAGCATCCAGGTCGCCACCGGAGAATCGATACCCGACGACAGCAGCGTCACGACCTTGCCGGCAGAACCCACCGGCAGACCGCCCACGCCGCGCTCGGAGCGCGCGTACACATAAGCGCTACCCTGGACCACCAGTACGTGCACCATCGCATCGGGGTCGTGCATTTGAACCTTTTTATCGGGGAAGGCCTCGCACAACACCTCGCCCACCTGACGATTGATATCAATCGAGGTGAGCTCATAGTCGGTATTGGAGCGCTTGGCGTGCACCTTAAACGAATCGAAGGAACCAAACTCGCGCAGCGCCTTCACGGCGGCGGCACAGTACTCCTGAGGGTCGCGATTGGTGTGATACGCCAAAGACACACGAGCAACACCGGGAACGGTGCGAATGACACGCGCCGCCTCGTCGGCCTGATGCTCGTTAAAGGTCACGAGGATATAACCGGAAATTCGAGACACGGCATTCACGGAAAAGGCGGCCAAGGCCGCCTTGATGTTATCCATGAGGATATGCTCAAAATGTGCGCGGTTCTTACCCTTCAGTCCAACCTCGTGATAGTGGACCAGGCAGACGCGAGCCGCCATTTAGGCTTCAGCAACCTTGTGGCCGAGCGCCTTCTCGTAACGGGCCTCGTCGTAAGAGATGTCGCCGTCGACAATCTCGTCCATAGCCATCGAGATGGTGTCGGCACCGGAAAGCCCGATGGTGATGTCATCGACATCCTGGACGGCAAGCACGCGGTTGTGCTGGCCACGCAGCATGCTATTGATGTCGCAGGCGCGCTTGGAGGCAAGCGAAGCGAGCAGGAAGCGGTTGTGATCGGTCTTCTCCAGAAGATCGTCAATGCAAGGCTTTACAACGGACACGGACCTCAGATCCTTTCATGCATATCGAGAACGCGAACGAGCTCATCGGTCGCGCGGTCG